>JBPCXC010000131.1:0-1017 GCA_051008875.1 bacterium | reverse complement strand
GGCGTGGCGCGCGCAAATCGAGCGGCTGTCGGACGATGCGCTCGACGAGTTTCTGGGCATCGTGCGCCGGCGCGAGGACTTCATCGAGTACTTCCGCCTCGCCACGCCGCAGCAGGAACTCGGCAGTTTGAAGATCGGCAGCCGTCCGGCGCGGCGCGTCGGCGGCACCGACATCCAGGGCTTGCGCGCGATTCCGTGGATCTTCGCGTGGACGCAGACGCGCTTGATGTTGCCGGCGTGGCTCGGCGTCGGCAACGCGCTGGCGTGCGCGCGCGCGCGCGGCGACCTCGCGGTGCTGCGCGAGATGCAGACCGACTGGCCGTTCTTCCAAGCGACCTTGGACTCGATCGAGATGGTGTTCTCCAAAGCCAACCCGAACGTGCCGGCGATCTACGACGCGCGGCTGGTGGACGACGCCTACAAGCCGCTCGGCGAGTTGCTGCGCGAGAAGTATGCGCAGACCGTCGCGTTGCTGCTGGAGGTGACGCGCCATCGCATCGCGCTGGAGAACGAGCCGGTGGTGCGCCGATCGATCGACGTGCGCAACACCTATGTCATCCCGCTGAACATCCTGCAAGTCGAACTGCTGTCGCGCGTGCGCGGCGGCGATGAAGGCGAAGCGGTGCAGGACGCGCTGCTGATCGCGATCAACGGCATCGCCGCCGGCATGCGCAACACCGGCTGAGCGATTCGACTCGAACGGACGACTCGAACGAACGACTTGCACGAACAACGCGCACCGCTTTCGACCGATGCATCGGCGATGAAACCATCCGCATTCAAGTTCGCGGCGCGCTGCTCGCTGCGCGCCGTCGCATTTGCGTTCACGTTATTGTGCGCGACAACGAATGCGCTCGGCGCGGATGCAGTCGCCGACGAGCATCGCATCACGCGGTTGGCGACGACGATCGAAGCCGACGACACCGACGACTCGGCGTTTTGCGCAGCCGGCGTGTCCGCGTTTGCGACGCCGAGCGGGAGTCGCGTCGTGCGCTTGGCGACCACCACCAGCACCGA
>JBPCXC010000130.1:0-5754 GCA_051008875.1 bacterium | reverse complement strand
TGGCTGGTGCGCGGCGCGACCGCGCTGCTGGTGGCGGCGATGATGTGGCGCTACAGCGGCAGTCTGACGCTGGCGACGGCGATGCTCGCCGGCGCGTCGGCGGCGCTGGCGGCGGGCGCGCTCGGCGTGTTCGCGCTGTTTCGCGCGCTGCATAAACTGCTGCCGGCATTGCCGTCGCAACTGCGCGCCGGACTGCGCAACCTGCTGCGCCGGCGCGGCTCGGCGACCGCGCAGACGATGGCGTTCGCGCTGACCATCATGGCGATGCTGGTGGTGGTGTTCATCCGCACCGAGTTGCTCGACGCCTGGCATCGCACCATTCCCGACGACGCGCCGAATCATTTCGTGCTCAACATCCAGCCGCATGACGCGCAAGACTACGCGCAGTACTTGCGCGAGCAAGGCATCGTCGCCGGACAACTCTATCCGGTGGTGCGCGGGCGGCTGACGCGGCTGAACGATCAGCCGATGGTGGCGCGCGTCAGCAAGGAGGCGCACGATGCTCGACCGCGCGACGAGAGTCTGCGGCGCGATCTCAACTTGACTTGGTCGCAACGCGTGCCGCCGGACAATGAAATTCTCGCCGGCGCGTGGTGGCAACCGGACGCCGAGGCGAAGATGGTCTCGGTCGAGTCCGAACTGGCGCAGCGACTCGGCATCGGCCTCGGCGACCGCCTGACGCTGTTCACCGGCGATCAGGAATGGAGCGCGCGCGTCGCCAGCATCCGCCGCGTGCAATGGGACAACTTCAAGCCGAACTTCTATCTGGTGTTCAACCGCGCCGCGCTCGCCGAGTTGCCGACCACGTGGATCAACTCGTTCCGACTGGACGACGACGACGACGGCGGCGCCGGCAAGGGCAAGTTGGCGCCGCTGGTCAAACGATTCCCGTCGATCACGCTGCTCGAAGTGGACGCGATCCTGAATCAAATCAAGGACATCATCGCCCAAGTCACGCTCGCGCTGGAGGCGATTCTCGGCTTCGTGCTCGCCGCCGGGGTGATGGTGACGCTGGCGTCGGTCGCCGCCAGCCTCGACCAACGCCTGCGCGAAGGCGCGCTGCTGCGCACCTTGGGCGCCGGACGCGGCGCGATCGTGCGCAGCCAATGGAGCGAGTTCGCCGGCATCGGCTTGCTCGCCGGCGCGCTCGGCGTCGCCGGCGCCGAGATCATCAACGCGCTGCTATACCGCCGCGTGTTCGACCTCGACTACGCGCCGACCTGGTGGGCGTGGGCGCTAATCCCGCCAGCCGCCGCCGCGCTAATCGGACTAATCGGCGTAACCGCCAGCCGCCGCGTACTCCACCAAAGCCCCCTCGCCTCGCTACGCCGCGGAGGATGATCGCGGGGTGACGGCGGATATGGTGAGCGCGGGGTTTTGTTCTTTTTCTTTGCCGTCATTCCCGCAGTCTGTAATCGGGAATCCACACTCGCGCAAGCGAGTGATGCAGGCCGGAGGGCTGCTTGCTTCTGGTGCAAGCGGGAATCGCGTGGTTTGTTCGCGCCGCCGCGCCAGTTTGAAGATTGCCATCCGTGGCGACTGGATTCCCCGCATCCCTGCGGGAATGACGGCGGTCATTCCTCGTCGTCATTTCAACATCCACATCACCGCCACTTCGGCTTGAACGTTTTCGGGGGTGGGTGGCGTGAGGTGGTGTCGAAGTCGGTTAAGTCCATGTGGCTGCGGGTGTATTCTTCGTCGGCGTCGCGCGGCGGGTTGTAGTCCCAGCTGTGGCGTTGGCCGATGGACAGCGCGGCGTGCACTGCGCGGCGGCGTTTTTGCGAGGCGATGACTTCGCGCTTGACTTGCGCCGCGTCCCAGTGCGCGTCGGCTTGGCGGTGGAACGCGCGCATGCGTTCTTTGCTGCGCGCGTCGGCGGCGAGGTTGGTCAACTCGTTCGGGTCTTGCTCCAAGTCGAACAGCAGATCGGGGTCGCCGGCGCAGGTGATGAACTTGTATGCGCCGCGGCGGATCATCAGCATCGGCTCGCTGGTGCCTTCGGCGAGGTATTCGCTGATCGCGCATCGGTCGTCGTCGGCCGCGTCGCGCGCGCACAACGGCAGCAGGCTGCGTCCGTCAAGCGGGTCGATTTCATCGATGCGCTCGGACGCATCGCGCGCGTTCGAATCGCTCGAAGCGATGTCGAGCAGCGTTGGCAGGACATCGACTTGCGCGACCGGCTGCGGCACGCGGCAGGCGTCGGTGCGGTTCGGTCGCGCCAGGATCAGCGGGATGCGGTTCGACCATTCCAGCGGCGACATCTTGTACCACAGCCCGCGCTCGCCGAGCATGTCGCCGTGGTCGGAGGTGAACAGCAGCGTGGTGCGCTCGGCCAAGTTGCATTCGTCGAGCGCGGCGCGCAGCCGGCCGAGCCAGGCGTCGATGTACGAAACATTGGCGTAGTACGCGCGACGCGCGTTGACGATTTCCTGCGCGCTGAGTTCGACCGCATCCAACGCGATCGCGCGCTCCAATCTTTTGCTGTGCGCGTCTTGGCTAGCGGCGTCGAGTCGCCCGACGGTCGGCGGCGGAATTTCGACGCCGTCGTATAAGTCCCAGTATTCGCGGCGCGCGGCGTATGGATCGTGCGGGTGAATGAAACTCGCCACCAAGCACAACGGTCGCGGGTCTTCGCCGCGCGCGTGATCGTAGATCGCCGCCAACGCGCGCGCGCCGACCTCGTCGTCATACGCCAACTGATTGGTGATCGCGGCGACGCCGGCTTGCTTGACGCTCGATAGATTGTGATACCACAAGTCGATGCGCTCGTGCGGGCGAGTCCAGTCCGGCACCCAGCCGAAATCGGCCGGATAGATGTCGGTGGTCAGACGCTGCTCGAAGCCGTGCAGTTGATCGGCGCCGATGAAATGCATCTTGCCGCTCAAGCAAGTTCGATAGCCGCGCAGGCGAAGATAATGCGCGAAGGTCGGCGTGGTCGCCGGCAGATAGGCGGCGTTGTCGTATCCGCCGCAACGCGAGACGTGCATGCCGGTCATGAACGCATAGCGCGCCGGCGCGCACAGCGGGCTGCTGCTGTACGCCGCGTCGAACACCGCGCCTTGCGCCGCGAGGCGGTCGATGTTCGGCGTGCGCACCGCCGCGTTGCCATAGCAGCCGAGCGCGAACGCGGTGAGTTGATCCGCCATCACGATCAGGATGTCGTCGCGGCGCTCGGATGTTTTCATGTTGATTCGCTCGTGGTCGAATGCACCGCGCGCACGAGCGGCGACAGGTTGGCGGACAGCGCGATCACCACCGCGCCGAGCAGCGCCATCGCGCCGGCTTGATGCGCGATGGCGAGATCGGGCGGCACGCGCAGAGTCAAGGTGGCGATGCCGAGCGCGACTTGCGCCAGCGCGAGGCCCAGCACGGCGGTGCCGAAGCGCGCTTGGCCGGCGCGCATCAGCCGCAGCGCGAAGCCGCCGGCGGCGAGCAGCGCGAGCGCCGCCAGCCAGCGATGGACGAACTGGATGGTCGCTGGATTCTCGAACAGATTGAGCCACCACGGATACATCACCAGCGCGTCCGTCGGCAGCCACTGCCCGCCCATCTTCGGCCAGGTGTTGAGGATGTAGCCGGCGCGCGTGCCGGCGACCAGCGCGCCGCTCGCCAGCATCAGCATCAACATCAGCATCGCCAGCGCGCCGGTCACGCGCACCGCCGCGTCCGCGCGCGCGCGACGGTTGCGAGCGACGCGACTGATTCGAGCGATGCGACTGATACGACTCATGCGACCGATTTGATTGACGCGACTGATGCGACTCAAGCCGACGACGACGCGCAGCATATAGGCGTAGATCAACGCCGCCAGCAGCAGGTGCATCATCAAGCGATAGTGACTCACTTGCGGCACGTTGATCAGGCCGCTGCGCACCATGTGCCAGCCGAGCAGTCCTTGCAGCGCGCCGAGCGCGAACAACATCCACAGCCGCCACGCCACGCCGCGCGGCACCATCCGCCGCCATAGGAAGAACAAAAACGGCAGCAAGAAAGCGAGCGCGACCACGCGACCGAGCAAGCGATGCGCGTATTCCATCCAGAAGATGAACTGGAACTCGACCAGGTTCATGCCGGCGTGCAACAGTTTGAACTCGGGCGAGGCTTGGTATTTCGCGAAGGCGCGCTGCCACGCCGCCGCATCCAACGGCGGTAGCACGCCGGCGAGCGGTCGCCACTCGACCATCGACAGCCCGGCGCCGCTCAAGCGCACCGCGCCGCCGAGCAGCACCAGCGAAAACACCAGCAGGATGCACAGCCACAGCCAAACGATCAGCGCGTTGGGGGCTAAGTCGGCGAGCCGGCTGGGACGCGGATGGCGCATTGGACTGGCGGCGAGGCGCTACGGCAATCGGTCGGCGTGGGCTTTACGTGAAAATCTCGAACACCCAGCCGGAGATGAGCGAGCCGACCACCGCCAGCGCCAAGTACAACAGAAAGGGCTTCACCCGAAGCACCGGCAAAATCGCCAGCGCGCCCCACACGCTGACCACGCCGCCCGACACCAGAAACGCCATCGCCGCGCCGGCCGACATGCCGTGATTCATCAACGAGCGCACCAGCGGCAAGGCGGCGAAGCCATCCAGATAAACCGGCGCGCCGACGAACACCGCAAACGGAACCGCCCACCAATTGCCTTCGCCGACATAAGCCGATAGCGCGTGCGGCTGCAGCAGACCGTTCAACACGTGCTCGGCGGCGAACGCCGGCAGCAGGCAAATCAAAACCAGCCTGCAGATGGCGATGAACTCGCGCTGGAAATGCGCGCGCGCTTGCGGCGACTTCCAGACGGCGAGGCGAATCTCCACCGATGGGCATTGCCCCATGCCGCGCACCAGCGCGTTGTCGCGCAACGCGGATCGCACCCACGCGCGCGCGCGCAGCAACGCGGTGACACCGCCGCCGAGCAGACCTAAGGCGAACGCCGCCGCGGTTTTGCCGACGGCGAATGAAACTCCTAAGGTGGCGGCGGTGGTCGCCAGCATCGCCGGGTCGGTCACCGGCGATGAAAGCCAAAACGCCATGACCGGCGCCAGCGGCACGCCGGCGGCGAGAAGCCCCGCCATCAACGGCAGCACGGTGACACCACAGACTGGCGTCACCGCGCCGATGGCGGAGGCGACGATCACGGTCTTGGCGACATGGCCGTTGAACGCCTCGGCGATGCGCCCGCCGACTCCGCTTGCGCTAATCCACGCCGCGAGAATAATGCCGGGAATCACCAGCGGCGCGACATTCACCAAACTTTGCGCGGCGAACAGCGCGGTTTCCAGCGCCTGCTCGGGGAACATCGATGCAGCCACCGCCAGCGCGCTCGCGCCGACCCACAGCAGCAGCGTTTTGCGACCGATGCGTTGTGCTTGCTTGGCGATGATTTTCATCTCGACACCGGCTGCCGCCGCCACGCCGCGCGCGATCAATCGCGCCCGCGGCGGAAGATCAACGCGCTGTTGGTGCCGCCGAAGCCGAACGAGTTGCTCATCGCCACGCGCAGGTCGACGTCGTCGCGACGCTCGGTGACGATCGGGAAGTCGGCGGCGGCGGGGTCGAGGTTGGCGATGTTGGCGGAGGCGGCGACGAAGCCGTGCTCCATCATCAGCAAGGTGTAGATCGACTCGTTGACCCCGGCGGCGCCGAGGGCGTGGCCGCTGAGCGACTTGGTCGAGCCGATCCACGGCGCGTCGTCGCCGAACACCTGCGCGATCGCCTCGAGTTCGCGCACGTCGCCGATCGGCGTGCTGGTGCCGTGCGCGTTGA
>JBPCXC010000129.1:0-2264 GCA_051008875.1 bacterium | reverse complement strand
CCACACGCTCGACGCCGACGCTTATCGCGCCGCCGTCGCCGCGATCCGCGCGCGCGTCGGCGACGACTTGTTCATCCAAATCACCAGCGAAGCCGCCGGCGTCTATGTCGCCGCGCGGCAGCGCGAGGCGATCGCCGCGCTCGGCGACGACGACGTCGACGGCGTCTCGATCGCGTTGCGCGAACTGCTGCGCGACGACGCCGACTTCGCGCCGGCGTGCGCGTTGTTCGAGAGATTGGCGCGGCGCGGCGTGTTGATTCAGTACATCGTATACGGCGAGGACGACATCGCCAGATACGCATCCTTATTGAAGCAACAAGCGATTCCGCCCGCGCGGCATTCGCTGCTGCTGGTGATCGGCCGATACGGCGAGCAGCCGTCCACGCCCGACGCACTTCGCCGCATGGTCGAAGCGTTGGCGCGAAGCGAATCGTCGGCGCAGTGGATGGCGTGCGCGTTCGGCGAGCGGGAGTTCGACTGCCTCGCCGCCGCCGCCGAACTCGGCGGCCATGTCCGCGTCGGCTTCGAGAATAGTTTGCGCTTGAAGGGCGGACGAATCGCCGCCGACAACCGCGAACTCGTCGCGCAATGGAGCGCGCCCGACCGACGATGCGCGCGACCGCTCGCCGATGTGCGCCAAGCGCGGGCGATTCTCGGCGCGGACGAGTGAGCGCGCGTCGGCGGTTGCGGTATCATCGGCTGGACTTGCGAACTCGTTTCGCGCATGACATGAACCGCGACATCATCCACTTCACTATTAACCGCATCGGCAACCGCCGTCGGTGGCGGCGCGCGCGATGACGGTCGCGAGCGTTTACTTCGGCGACGAACTCGGCCGTTATGGATTCGGCGACGGCCATCCGTTCGGACCCGACCGCATCCACGCGTTCTGGCGCGAGACGCTGAAGCAAGGATTAGACCGCCGCGCCGAAGTGATGGCGCCGGTCGCGTGCGACGAAGCGAGTCTGCTGCGCTTCCACACGCCGGCGTATCTGGCGCGCGTCAAGGCGGCGTCGCAGAGCGGCGTCGGCTATCTCGACAGCGGCGACACGCCGGCGTTCAAGGGCGTGCTCGAGGCCGGGAAGTATGTGGTCGGCTCCGACTTGGACGCGCTGCGCCGCATCATCGCCGGCGAGACGCCGCGCGTGTTCATCCCGATCGCCGGCTTGCACCACGCGCGCCGCGACGGCGCCGCCGGCTTCTGCGCGTTCAACGACTGCGGCGTGGTCATCGAAACATTGCGCGGCGAATACGGCATCCGACGAGTCGCCTATGTGGACATCGACGCGCATCACGGCGACGGCGTGTTCTACGCGTACGAGGACGACCCCGAAGTCGCCTTCGCCGACTTGCACGAGGACGGGAGATACTTGTATCCCGGCACCGGCGCCGCCGACGAGACCGGCGCTGGCGCGGCGGCCGGCACCAAGTTGAACATCCCGCTCGCGCCCGGCAGCGACGACGACGCGTTCCACCGCGCATGGCCGAAGGTGGAGGAATACCTGCGCGACTTCAAGCCGGAGATCATCCTGCTGCAAGCCGGCGCCGACAGCATCGCCGGCGACCCGATCACGCACATGCGTTTCACCCCCGCCGCGCACGGCCACGCCGCCGCGCGCCTGGTGCGCATCGCCGACGAGTTCTGCCGCGGCCGCATCATCGCGATGGGCGGCGGCGGCTACAACCGCGACAACCTGGCGCTGGGATGGAACGCGGTGTTGGAGGCGATGACGAAGTGATTCGCCGGTTGCGACCGCGGCGCGCGCTCGGCGCGAAGTTGCGCTATGGAGTCGCCTTGCTGTGGCTATGCGCCGCTTCCGCATCGGCCGAGTCGGCATTGCCGACGCCGAAGGACAAGGTTCGCATCGAGGCGGTCGTCGGCGGACTCGATCAACCGTGGTCGCTGGCGTTTTTGCCGGACGGCTCGTACTTGGTGACCGAGCGCGGCGGGCGGCTGCTGCGTTTCGCCAATGGTCGCCGCGCCGCGGTCGCCGGCGTGCCGCAGGTCTATGCGCGCGGGCAGGGCGGGTTGTTGGATGTGGTCGCGGCGCGCGATTTCGCGGTCAGCCGCGAAGTGTTTTTATCGTATGCCAAGCCGATGCGCGGCGGCGGCGGCACTGCGTTGGCGGCGGCGCGGTTGTCCGATGACGGCGGCGCGTTGGAGAACTTGCGCGTGCTGTTCGAGATGCGCCACGGCGAATCCGGCGGGCGGCATTTTGGCTCGCGCATCGTCGAAGCCGACGACGGCGCATTGTTCTTGAGCG
>JBPCXC010000128.1:0-4160 GCA_051008875.1 bacterium | reverse complement strand
CCGTCGACCACCGCGCCGTCGGCGAGATAGCGCGTCCGCCAGCGATGATTCGGCCCGAGCAACTCGAGCGCGGCGAGCGTGGTCAGCAACTTGATCGCCGACGCCGGATTGCGCGGCGTCTCGGCGTTGACGCGCAACAACGCCGACGACGACGACTCCATCGCGCGCACCTCCAAACTCACCGCCGACGCCGGAATGCGATGCCGCGCCAACGCTTGCGCCAGCGGCTTCGGCAGCGTGCGCGCGGACGCGTCGGCGTACGCCGGCGGCGCGATGAACGATGCCGCCAGCGCTATGCCAAACGCGACGGCGAATGCAACGGCGAGCGTGGACGACAACGACGCGGCGCGGCGTGACGGATTGCGCCGGAGCGTTCGGGCGGTCATCGTGGCGGTGGGTTTGCTATACTCCACGGGTTGGCGCCATGCGCGGCGGCGACTTATCCAACCGGGGTTCCAGTCGATGCCTAAGCAGAACGAACGCGGCGAGAAGAACATCTACAAGATTCAGTTCCACAGCCACGGGAAGTTGTATGAGTTGTATGCCCGCGAGGTGTCGCAAAGCAGTTTGTATGCGTTCATCGAAGTCGCCGACATCATCTTCGGGGCGCGCTCGAAACTGGTGGTCGATCCGTCCGAGGAGCGACTCAAGGCGGAGTTCAGCCAAGTGAAGCGCACTTACATTCCGCTGCACGCGGTGGTGCGAATCGACCAGGTCGAGAAGGAGGGCGTCAACAAAATCATCGACGCGCCGGCGTCCGCCGGTGGTGGTGGTGGCGGTGGCGGTGGCGAAAGCGCCGCGAGCAACATCAAGCCGTTCCCGATGCCGCCGCTGCAGCCGCTGCAGCCGAAGCGCGACGACTGACTCAGGCGCAGCGCACGCCGGTGCCGCCGAGCCCGCAGTATCCGCCCGGGTTCTTCGCCAGATATTGCTGGTGCACGTCCTCGGCGTAGTAGAACAGCGGCGGCGGCACGACGATCTCGGTGGTGATCGCGCCGTAGCCGGCTTGGTTTAGCCGCGTTTGGTATGCGTCTTTGGAGCGTTGCGCGATCGCCGACTGCGCGTCGCCGCGCGCGACATCTGATTGCGCGCCGTCGTGCTTGACTTCGCATTGCGCGAAGATGACGGAGCGATATTGCGTGCCGCGGTCGTTGCCCTGGCGCATGCCTTGGGTCGGATCATGCGCTTGCCAGAACGCGCGCAGCAATTCGTCGTAAGCGATTTGCGTCGGGTCGTACACCACCAGCACCGCCTCGGCGTGGCCGCTCGCGCCGGAGCAGACTTGCGCGTAGGTCGGGTTGCGCGTCTCGCCGCCGACATAGCCGACCGCGGTGGCGTGCACGCCCGGCAGTTGCCAGAACACGCGCTCGGCACCCCAGAAGCAGCCGAGCGCGAACACCGCGGTCTGCAGCGGCGCGGCGAACGGCGGCTGGATCGGATTGCCGTTGACGAAGTGCCGGTTGGTCACCGGCATCTGGTCGTCGCTTCCGCGCGGAGCGGATGGTTGGCGCAACGCGGTGGCGATGCTCATTAAGTCGCCGTCGTCGAGTCGATAATCAAAACACCAAGCCGTGGCCGTGGCCGACCATGCACATCACCATCGGGATCGACAGCAGCGTGTTGGTGCGCGAGGCGGCGAAGGCGATCGCCTTGGCGCTCGCCTTCTGCTCGTCGCTGGCTTCGACCATGCCGAGCAGTTTCTTCTGGTTCGGCCAGATCAGCGCCCACACGTTGATCAGCATGATCGTGCCGAGCCAGGCGCCGACGCCGATCACGGTGACGCCGCCGGTGGCGAAGAAGTGCGTGCTGAATCCGCCGACGTATTCCAGCGCGACCGCGCCGGTCAGCCAGGTCGCGACCGCGCCCCAGCGGAACCACCACAGCGCGCGCGGCGCGACGTACTTCGAGATCGCCGCGGGTCCGGGGCCGTCGGCGTCGGCGGTGGCGTCGGCGACCGCCGGGACTTGCACGAAGTTGAAGTAGTACAACAGCCCGATCCAGGTGATGCCGGCGAGGACATGCAGCCACACCGCGAACGACCACGCGCTCGCCGACGCCGGGGCGTTGAGCAGGAAGGTGATTAAGACGGCCGCGACGAAGCCGGCCGCGATCGTGCCGCCAACGCTTTTCAATGGATTCATTGGAACCTCCGACAAGTTGGAATAGAAGTTGGATGTTGCGGGTCACGAGGCGACGCGGCGACGCTCCGTCGCGCGCGCGCTTTGCCCGCTCGATGAGCGGCTACGATACGCGCGCGCGGCGCGGATTGCAACCGCCGGCGAAGCGACGCGCGATGGACGATGCGCCGGTCAATAGCCGCGGGCGAAATCGACCACGTGGGTGAGCGCGCGGCCGGCGCGCAGACGCCGGATATTGTCGACCACATGCCGCGCCGCCGAAGCCGGCAGCGTCATGCTGGCGATGTGCGGCGTGATGCACACCCGCGGGTGGCGCCACAGCGCGTCGTCGGGCGGCAGCGGCTCGCGCGCGAACACATCGAGCGCGGCGCCGGCGAGATGGCCGCGATCGAGCGCGTCGAGCAACGCGCTTTCATCGCAATGCCCGCCGCGCGCGGCGTTGATCACGAACGCGCCGCGCGGCAGCCGCGCGAGATTGTCGGCGTTCAAGATGCCTTCGGTCTGCGCGGTCAGCGGCAGCAGGCACACCAGGATGTCGCTGCGCGCCAAGAACGCCGCCAACTGATCGGCGCCGTGATACGAGGCGACTCGATCGATGTGTTTTTCGCCGCGACTCCAGCCGGCGACGTCGAAGTCGAGTTGCGCCAGCGCGCGCGCCGACGCTTCGCCGAGCACGCCCAAGCCGAGCAGCCCGACGCGCCGCTCGCGCGCCGGCACCTGCGTCCGCTCGCGCCATATGCGCGCGCGCTGGTCGTCGTCGTATTGCGGCATGCAGCGATGGAAGCGCAGCGTCTGATAGAGCACATACTCGGTCATGCCGGCGGTCAGTTCGTCCTCGACCATGCGGATCACCGCCACCCCCGGCGGCAACACGTCGTCGCCGCGCAGATGATCCAGCCCGGCGCCGATCGAGAAGATCAACTTGAGATTCGCAAACCGCGCCAACACGCCCGGCTCCGGCTGCCACACCAAGGCGTAGTCGATCTGCGCAGGATCGCCGGGCGAATCCCAGTCGCGCACATCCAAGTCAAACCCGGCGAACGCATCGCGCCACTGCGCGCTGCGGCGTTCGAGATCAACTTTCAGCAGAAGGACTTCGGGCATGGACGGAGTTCGCGCGGGCGGTGATGGTGGAATGATGATGGACGGAATGACGATGGACGGATTGTAAACGCGCAAGCGGGTTGTTCGCATCGGGCGCGGGGAAACATTCACCTTGCCGTGATTCTCGCCCACTCCTCGCCGTCATTGCCGCCCACCCATCGCCGTCATTCTGGCAACCTCGCCCGCCGTTATTCCCGCTACCATCTTCCCCCGCCGTCATTCCCGCAGTCTGTTAAGCGGGAAAAAATCGCCCGGAGCGATTTTTCGCGAGCAAAGCGAGCCCGCAGGGCGAGTATCAGGGACGATACGAGCAATCCACACTCGCGCAAGCGAGTGAGGCAAGCCAACGGCTTGCTTGCCTTTGATGCGAACGGGAATCCCGCGGGTTGGTCACCAACTCAAACCCGCTTTCAACAACGCGCCGGTTTCATTTTCGGTGTCGCGTTCGGTGCGATACGCCTCCACGCTCATCTCCAGCGGCAATGCGGTCAACTTGTAGCGCCCGCCGAGGCGCCAGTCGCGACCGCCGTCGGACAAGCGCAGTCCGCTGTATGGCGTCAGCATCCCTTCGCCGAAGGCGAAGCCGTATGCGACTTCGCTGTCCATTCTTGCGATTGGCTCGAATGACTCATCCGACGAATCATCCGCCGCCAACTCCGCCGCGCTTTCGGTCCACAGGCGATCAACGCCGCTTTGCGTCACGCCCCAACCCGGCTCCACGCGCCACGACAAGCCCTGACCATCCGCGCCCGACGCATACCGCAGCGTCCCGCTCACGCCCCACTCGTCGTGCTCCCCGCCATGCGCCAGCAACGCGCGCACGTTCAACGACGCGCTGACGCCGTCGCCGTTGTCGTGCGCCAAGTGTCCGCCGAGTTCGATGCCGACGCCGGAGCGCGCGTCGCCGCCGTCGTATCT
>JBPCXC010000127.1:0-1228 GCA_051008875.1 bacterium | reverse complement strand
GGTGCGCGCGACGCCGCCGCGAGAGGCGCCGGTGCCGGACGAGGCGACCGCTTTTGGGCTCGAGTCCGGCGCGCAGATCGTGGTCGAGGATGACGCTTGGACTGTCGCCGCGCGCGCCGAGGCGCTGGCGCCGGCGCAGGCGGTCGCGCTGCTGCTGCCGGCGATCGCCGCGTCGCTGAAGTCGGCGGAATTCGACGCCGCGCAACTGCTGATCGCGCGCGCTAAGCCTAAGCCGATGACCGCCGAGCAACGCAATGCGCTGCATTTGCACCGCGCGCGCTTGGCGCAATCTCGCGGCTATCACCGCCGCGCGATCGCGCTGCTGCGCGAACTCGAAGCGATGCTCGATGCGTCCGCCGGGAATGATGCGCGCGATTCCGATTCCGCAACGTTCGATTCGAACACGCTCGATTCCACTTCGTCAGCCGCGTCCGATTCAAACGCACCCACTCCGCCGCCATTCGATCCAGCCGTCGCGCGCGGCGAGATTCTTTTGTTGCTGGCGGACTCGCAACAAGCACTCGGGCGTTACAGCGAGGCGGCGGAGACGTTGTCGCGCGGCGCGGAATCGCGGTCG
This sequence comes from bacterium, assembly GCA_051008875.1. Lineage (GTDB taxonomy): Bacteria > Pseudomonadota > Gammaproteobacteria > Arenicellales > Poriferihabitantaceae > JAHRAW01. The sequence goes on along the minus strand of JBPCXC010000127.1, from coordinate 651 downwards.
CCGGAGCAGCGCATCGCCAACCAGCGTCGGTTGCTCGACTTTTTCGATTCGCGCGGTCCGCTCGGTCGTTTGCTGTTGCGCGAAAGCGCGACCGACGATCGTCTCGTCGGCTGGATCGCGCTCAGCGAGATCTTGCAGGTCGAGTCGCCGCAGGCGCGCGACGCCGGTATTCAGCAGTGGCGCGCGCGTTATCGTCGGCATCCGGCGGCGACGCGGCTGCTCAATCAAAACTTGCTCGACGGGCGCGCGCAGCCGCAGCGCATCGCGTTGCTGCTGCCGCTTACATCGCCGTTCGGCCAAGCCGCGCAAGCGTTCTACGAGGGCTTCATGGAGTCGCGTCGCCAGCAGGACGCGGCGCGTCGGCCGGTCGTGAGTTTGCACGACATCGGCGCTGATCCGTCGTTGGTCGCGCTGTATTACCGCGCCGCGGTCGGCGAGGGCGCGGGCTTCGTGGTCGGGCCGCTCGGTCGGCGCGCGGTCGGCGCGTTGCTGGCGGGAAATCGGTTGGCGTTGCCGACGTTGTTGCTCGGCGATGTGCCGGCCGACCACGCCGCGCCCGGGGTGTACGGCCTCAGCCTATCGCCCGAGGACGAGGCGCGGCAGGCGGCGGCGCGCGCCTTCGCCGACGGCCACACCCGCGCCGGCGTGCTG
>JBPCXC010000126.1:0-2207 GCA_051008875.1 bacterium | reverse complement strand
CTTTCGCTGCGCGCTGGTGTTCATGCGCGACGCCGCCGACCGGTCGCCGCTGATCAGCGTGGCGGCGTGGGAAGGCCGCATCCTCGACGCGCCGCTCGGCGACAACGGCTTCGGCTACGACCCGGTGTTCCAGCCGGCGCATCTCGAGTGCAGCGCGGCGCAGTTGGATGCGGCGACGAAGAACCGCTTGAGTCATCGCGGCAAAGCATTGCGCCAACTGCGCGCGATGTTGTGACGCGCTTGCGTTGATGTTTCGCGCGACGTTGTGACACGCTCGCGCAACACATTCGCACACCTTCGCACGTGGCGATCGTTGCTATAATTCAGCGCGGCTTCGCCGTCGCCACCGACCGGATCGCCACCACGCGCTTATGCATCTCGACAAACTGACCACTTTCCACGGCAGCCCGGGGCCGTTGTTGTTGATCGTGATGGACGGCGTCGGGCTTGCGCCGGACGGTCCGGCGAACGCGGTATCAAAGGCGCGCACGCCGACGCTCGACCGCTTGCTCGCGTCCGACTATTGCGCGCGGCTGGGCGCGCACGGCACCTATGTCGGCCTCGCCGACGACGGCGAAATGGGCAACAGCGAAGTCGGCCACAACACCTTGGGCGGCGGACGCGCGTTCGCGCAAGGCGCGAAACTGGTCAAGGCGGCGTTCGACGACGGCGCGATCCATCGCAGCGAAGCGTGGCGCGAAGTCGAGGCGCGCGGCGCGCGCGGCGGCAGCGTGCATTTCCTCGGCTTGCTGTCCGACGGCAACGTCCACGCGCACATCGATCATCTGCTGGCGTTGATCGAACGCTGCCGCGAAGTCGGCATCCAGTCGGTCTGCGTGCATGCATTGCTCGACGGCCGCGACGTCGCGCCGCGCTCGGCGTTGTCTTATCTGGCGCGACTCGAAAACGCGCTGGCCGACATCAACCGCGCCGACGGCTTCGACTATCGCATCGCCTCCGGCGGCGGACGCATGGCGATCACGATGGACCGCTACCAAGCCGACTGGGCGATGGTGAAGCGCGGCTTCGACGCGCATGTCCACGGCGTCGCGCGTGCGGCGCAAAGCGCGGCGGAAGAAGTGCAGCGCCAATACGACGCCGAGCCCGGACGCAACGACCAGTTCCTCGAGCCGTTCGTGATCACGCGCGACGGCGAACCGGTCGGCGCGATGCGCGACGGCGACGCGGTGGTGCTGTTCAACTTCCGCGGCGACCGCGCGATCGAAATCTCGCGCGCGCTGGAGTCCGACGAGTTCGACGCCTTCGACCGCGGCGCGATGCCCGACCTGTTGTTCTGCGGCATGCTCGAATACGACGGCGACCTGCATGTGCCGCGGCGCTATCTGGTCGCGCCGCCGGTGATCGAGCGCACCATGATCGAGTATTTATGCGCCGAGAAAATCAAGACCTTCGCGGTCAGCGAGACGCAGAAGTTCGGGCATGTGACTTACTTTTGGAACGGCAACCGCTCCGCTCGCATCGACGATGCGTTGGAGACTTGGGTCGAGATTCCGTCCGACGACATCGAGTTCAGCCGCGCGCCGGCGATGAAGGCGAAGGAGATCGCCGACGCCACGATCGAGTTGCTGCGCAGCGGCGAATACCGCTTCGGGCGCATCAACTTCGCCAACGGCGATATGGTCGGCCACAGCGGCGACATCGCCGCCACCGTGCGCGCGGTCGAGGCGGTTGACCACAACATCGCGAGGTTGATCGAGGCGAACGAACAATGCGGCGGCGCGACCATCGTCACCGCCGATCACGGCAACGCCGATGTGATGTTCGTCGAGCGCGACGGCGAGCGCGTGGTGCGCACCGCGCATAGTTTGAACCCGGTGATGTTCGCCATCAGCGACCGGCGCAACGACGACGCGCGCGCGTACAGGATGGCGCAACTCGACAAGCCCGGACTCGCCAACGTCGCCGCCACGGTGTTCAACCTGCTCGGCTATCGCGCGCCGGCGGACTACAGCCAATCGTTGATCGAGTTCCCCGGCGAGCCGCGCGGACGACGCGCGATCTACCAAGGCGCGGTGGTGGACTTAGGCTTGGAGACGGTGCAACTGCCGAACGACGAACTCGCCGCGCTGGAGATCGCGCGCCATCCCGGCGGCGCGGTCGCGGTCGCGCGCGACGACCACGGACGAGTCGCGCTGATCCGCCAGTTCCGCCACGCCGCCGGCGGCTGGATCTGGGAGTTCCCGGCC
>JBPCXC010000125.1:0-3079 GCA_051008875.1 bacterium | reverse complement strand
ACTATACGCGTTGCTCGAGCGACTGGCGCGGCGCACCGGCGGCTGGCGCGTGCTGGCGCGGTGCGGCGGGCGCGATGAGTGGCCGTTGCGCGGGGTGTATTTCTTTCAAGAGGACGGCGAGCGCAGGGCGCAAAGCGGCGACGGCGCGCGCATCGTTCGCGTCGGCACGCATGCGCTGAAGGTCGGTTCGCAGACCACGATTTGGAAGCGAATTTCGCAGCACAAGGGAGTGCAAAAGTCGGGCGGCGGCAGTCATCGCGGCTCCATCTTCCGTCTGCTGATCGGCACCGCGTTGATCGCGCGCGACCTACATCAATGCGATTCATGGGGCGTCGGCGGCTCCGCGCCGAAGGACATCCGCGCGCGCGAGTTGCCGATGGAACGGCGGGTCAGCGAAACGATCGGGCGGATGCGGGTGATCTGCCTGCCGATCCTGGATGAAGCCGGGCCGGATAGTTTGCGCGGCGTGATCGAGCGCAACTCGATCGCCCTGCTCAGTAACTTCAGCAACCACAACCGGCCGCCGATCGATGCGCCGTCGTGCGACTGGCTTGGCGCGCATTGCGCGCGCGAGCGAGTCCGCCGCAGCGGCATCTGGAATCAACGCCATGTCGAGGACGACTACGACCGGTCGTTCCTCGCCGCGTTCGAACAACTTGTCAACCAAAGCGGAGGATGAAATGAAAGCAGTGATTCAATGCGCCGGCAAAAAGGCCCCGAACGCCCAACGCATGCGCGCGGCGGACGGTCGGGCGGTGTTATTCGTCGGACGGCCGAGCGATGCGCCGGCGGACGAGCGATGCTTGTATGCGCACCCAGACGACCGCGCCGACGACGGCGCGAGTTGGCGCGATGCGTTGCGCGCCTACAACGAAACGCATCGCCGCACCGGCGCCAATCCGCTCGGCTTGCTGCCCGCGTATCAACTCTACGCGCCCGATTGCTATCGCGCATTGACGCGCAAACTCGGCGTCGATAATGTGTATATCCTGTCGGCGGGCTGGGGTTTGATTGCGGCGGACTTCCTGACGCCGGACTACAACATCACGTTCTCTAACAGCGCGCCGGCGCATGCGCGCCGCGGCAAGCGTGATCGGTATGACGACTTCCGCTTGCTGGCGAAGGAATCGACCGCGCCGTTGTTGTACTTCGGCGGCGTGAGTTATCAGTGGCCATTCCTCGAACTGACCGCGGGCTATCGCGGCCAACGCATCTGCTTCTACAACTCCGCCGCCAAGCCGACCGCGCCGGGCGTAATCTACGTTCGCTACCAAAGCGCCGCGAAGACCAACTGGCACTATCTATGCGTCGCTGATTTCATCGCCGACGACATCGCGGTGCCGTCATAACGCGTCGTTCGCCACCGCATCCGCCAACGCGATGAACGCCTCCGCCGACAGCGTTTCGGCGCGCAGCGACGGGTCGACGTCGGCGCGGATGAAGTGTCGTTCGCGCGCCAGTTCGGACAGCGCGTTGCGCAGCGTCTTGCGGCGTTGGGAGAATGCGGCGACGACCACGGCGTCGAGCGTCGCGCGGTCGAGCGCGGTCAACGGATTCGTTTTCGGTCGCAGATGCACCAGCGTCGAGTCGACCTTCGGCGGCGGTGCGAACGCGCGCGGCGGCACATCGAACAGCATCTCGCGCTCGAGCGCGATCTCCGCCATCACCGACAACCGCCCGCGATGCTGGCCGCCGGGCGGCGCGCACAGGCGCAGCGCGACTTCGCGTTGCAGCATGAACAGCATGTCCTCGATGCGCGCGGCTTGCGTCATCAGGCGGAAGATGATTTGCGTCGCGATGTTGTAGGGCAGGTTGCCGATCAGCCGCAGCCGCGCGTCGGGCGCATCGGCATGCGCGTCGCGCAGATCGAACGCGAGGATGTCGGCTTGGATGATGGTCGCTTGCTCGGGCAGATAACGTTGCGCCAGTCGGCGCGCCAAGTCGCGATCAATCTCGATCGCGCTGAGCGCGAACGCGTCGCGCGCCGCCGCGGACTGATGCGCCATCAACGCATCGGTCAGCGCGCCGCGCCCGGGACCGATCTCGACGATTCGCTGACCGCCCGCCGGCGCGAAGGCGGCGACCATGCGCGCCAGCACCGCGCGGTCGGTCAGGAAATGTTGCCCGAAACGCTTGCGCGCGCGGTGCGGCGAGTCGGTCGTCGCGTCGGTCAACGGCGTGTTGATTCGACCGCGCCTTGACTGCGGCACAACGCCATCGCCATTTCGATCGCCGCCTTCAGGCTCGACTCGTCCGCGGTGAACGCATCGGCGATCTCGATCGCGGTGCCGTGATCAACCGAGGTGCGCACGATCGGCAAGCCGAGGGTGATGTTCACGGTCGTGCCGAAGCCGGCGTGTTTGATCACCGGCAGCCCCTGGTCGTGATACATCGCCAGCACCGCGTCGAACGACGCCAGCCGTTCGCGTGTGAACGCGGTGTCCGCCGAGATCGGGCCGACGATGCGCGCGCCGTCGTCGCGCTGTTGCTCGGCGCGAAGTTCATCCGCGCGCAGTTTCTTAAGTGTTGGCGCAATCACTTCGTCCTCCTCGGTGCCGATGTAGCCGCCTTCGCCGGCATGCGGGTTGAGACCGCATACGCCAATCGTTGGTCGCGCGATTCCGAAGCGACCGCGCAGGTCGTCGAGCACGGTGTTGATCACCGCGGTCAGCCGCGCCGCGGTCACATGGCGCGGGACTTCGGCGAGCGGGATGTGATTGGTCAGCAGGCACATCCGCATCGCGTCGTTGGCGAGCATCATCACCGGCGTCGTCGGCTTTGTAGTCGAACGCGAGCAGCGCGCCGCGATCCATTCGGTGTGGCCGACGAACGCGATGCCGGCGCGGTTGATCATCGCCTTGCTGACCGGCGCGGTCGCCATCGCGTCGAAACTTCGGTCGCGGCAGCCGTCCACCGCGGCATTGATGCAGCCGATGACATACTCGCTGTTGTCGGCGTCGAACGCACCGGCGCGCGCCGGCGCGCGGCATGGACGATGCCGCACCGGCAGCACGCCGGCGCGAGGAGGGAGAGCAGCGGTCTCCTCTACACCCCTCCGCCACCCCAGAAACAGTAGGGA
>JBPCXC010000124.1:0-2446 GCA_051008875.1 bacterium | reverse complement strand
TCGGACGCGCCCTGCACGTTGTTCTGCCCGCGCAGCGGATGCAGCCCGGTGCCGCGGCGGCCGATCTGGCCGGTGATCAACGACAGCGCGATCAAGCATCGCGCGTTGTCGGTGCCGTGCACATGCTGCGAAATTCCCATGCCCCAGAAGATGATCGCGGCGCGCGCGTTGGCGTATATGCGCGCGACCTCGCGCAACTTCGCCGCGTCGATGCCGCACAGCGGCTGCATCCGCTGCGGAGTGAACGCCGCGACGTGCCGCTTCAACGCGTCGAAGCCTTCGGTGTGCGCTTGCACATAGTCGCGGTTGTACAACTCCTCTTCGATGATCACATTCAGCAGCGCGTTCAGCATCGCGACGTCGGCGCCCGGCTTGAACTGCAACATGTGATCGGCGTGGCGGGTCAAGCCGGTGCCGCGCGGGTCCATCACGATCAAGGTCGCGCGCTTCGCCGCTTGCTTGAAGAAGGTCGCCGCCACCGGATGGTTGCCGACCGGGTTGGCGCCGATGACGACGATGACGTCGGAGTCCTCGACCGCGTTGAACGGCGCCGACACCGCGCCCGAGCCGACGCCTTCGAGCAGCGCGGCGACCGACGAGGCGTGGCACAGCCGGGTGCAGTGATCGACGTTGTTGGTGCCGAAGCCGGCGCGCACCAGTTTCTGGAACAGGTACGCCTCCTCGTTCGAGCACTTCGCCGAGCCGAAGCCGGCGAGCGCGCCGCCGCCGTGCGCGTCGCGAATCTTGCGCAGTCCGGCGGCGGCGAAGTCGAGCGCCTCGTCCCATTCGGCCTCGCGGAAATACGCCGACGGATCGGCCGGATCGAGATCGAGATCGCCGCGCTTGGGCGCGTCGTCGCGCCGCAGCAACGGCCGCGTCAGGCGATGCGGATGGCGGACATAGTCGAAGCCGAAGCGCCCCTTGACGCACAGGCGATTGCGATTGGCCGGGCCGGCGCGCCCTTGCACCGCGACGATCTCGTCGTCGGCGACTTGGTAGGTGATCTGGCAGCCGACGCCGCAATACGGGCAGACGCTGTGGGTCTCTTCCAACGCGACGGACTTGTCGGCGAAGCGCGCCGCGCCGCGCGCGTCCACCAACGTCGCCTCCATCAACGCGCCGGTCGGGCAGACTTGCACGCATTCGCCGCAGCCGACGCAAGTGCTCGCGCCCATCGGGTCGTCCATGTCGAACACGATCTTGGCGCGATGGCCGCGCAACGCCATGCCGATGACGTCGTTGACCTGCACCTCGCGGCAAGCGCGCACGCACAAGTTGCATTGGATGCAAGCGTCGAGCGCGACGTGCATCGCCGGATGACTCGCATCCGCCGCCGGAATCGCATCGCGCGCACGCGGGTCGAAACGGCTGGCGGGGATGGCGGTGGCGCCGTTGCCGCCGCCATTGTTGTCGCCGACGCCGCCGTTTTCATTCGCCATCCGCTGCGCCCAGCGCCACAGTTTGGAATCGGACTCATGCGCGACTTCGCGCGGCGGCTGGTCGGTCAGCAACAACTCCATCACCATAGAACGCGACGCCTTCGCGCGCGCGCTGGCAGTATTCACCACCATCCCCTCGGTCGGCTTGCGCAAACACGACGCCGCCAACACCCGCTCGCCCTCGATCTCGACCATGCACACGCGGCAATTCCCATCGGCCCGATAGTCCGGCTCCGGCGCATAACACAAATGCGGAATCTCCACCCCCTCGCGCTCGGCGACCTGCCAGATGGTCTCGCCACCGACGGCTTGGACTGGGCGGTTGTCGAGGGTGAAGGTGATGGTGGTTGAGTCGGTCATTTGATTATCCGACGATGATCGATTCCAGACGAAAATACGATCGCTATACCGAGGAAAAAAACGAAACCGTTCATCACAAATCCTCCGGAAAATATTTCAGCACGCAGTTGATCGGGTTTCCCGCGGCTTGGCCTAAGCCGCAGATGGAGGCGTCGGCCATTGTTGTGCTTAACTCGGTCAGTAAGCCGACATCCCATTTCGGCTTCTCCATCAGCCGCACCGCCTTTTCGGTGCCGACGCGGCACGGCGTGCATTGGCCGCAACTTTCGTCCTCGAAGAATCGCATCAGGTTGAGCGCGACCTCCTTCATGTTGTCGGCCTCGCTGAAGATGACGATGGCGGCGGAGCCGATGAAGCAGCCGTGTTGTTGCAGCGTGTCGAAGTCGAGCGGCGCGTCGCCGAGCGACGCCGGCAGGATGCCGCCGGAGGCGCCGCCGGGGAGATAGCCTTTGAACGCGTGGCCGTCGAGCATGCCGCCGCAATGCTCGGCGATGAGTTCGTTCGCGCTGATGCCGGCGGGCGCGAGTTTCACCCCGGGCTGCTTGACGCGGCCGGAGACCGAGTAACTGCGCCAGCCCTTGCGTCCGCGCCGGCCGGCGTCGGCGAACCACGCCGCGCCGCGCTCGACGATGTCGCGCACCCAGTGC
>JBPCXC010000123.1:0-14196 GCA_051008875.1 bacterium | reverse complement strand
AAACTCTCGTCAACGTCGGCGCAACGCCAGCGGGAACAGTCGGCAGAACTGGTTGTGTTGCGGCTGTGCGGCACGATTCGAGCACCATTGAACACCGTTTGCAACCGATTTGCAAATCCGATACCCTCGCATTTCTATACCGTATATGAACCGTCGGCGCGCGACCGTCGCCGCCATCCAGCCCCGACCGCTCCGTCCAGCGTCCGCTTCGCCAAGATCATGCCGTCCGCCGCACCCGTCGCCAAGTTGCCGCTGCCCGCCGCGCGCGGCTCCGCCGGCGTGTTCAGCCGCCTGCGCGACGCGATCCTGAGCGGCGACTACCACTTCGACGAGCGCCTGCCGTCGGAGCGCGACTTGGCGGCGCGCTTCGCGGTCGCGCGCGGCACCGTGCGTCTCGCGCTGCGGCAGTTGGAGCAAGCCGGCTTGATCAAGCGCAAGTTCGGCAGCGGCGCGGTGGTCGCCTACAACAGCAAGTTCGAACACGAAGACATCGCCGAGGAGACCAGCCCGCTGGAGTTGATCGAGACGCGCCTGGCGATCGAGCCGCACATCGTCCGCTTGGTGGTCGGCAACGCCAGCAACCGCGACTTGAAGAAACTCGGCGCCGCGCTCGACCGCGTGGTCGCCTGCGACGCCGACCCGAACGCGTTCTCCGCCGCCGACGAGGCGTTCCATCTGTCGCTCGCGCATTGCTCGCAGAACCCGCTGCTGATCTGGATGTATCAACGCATCAACGACATCCGCGCGCACAATCAATGGAGCGCGCGCAAGCACAACATCCTCACGCCGGAGAAGATCGCGCAATACAACGCGCAGCACGCCGAACTGCTGCGCCTGATCATCAGCCGCAACATGGACCACGCGGTGCACACCATGATCGGCCACCTGCAGCAAGCCAAGCGCGACTTGCTCGGCAGCGAGTGAGCGCGGCGACGCGCGGACTTAGGGTGCGCGCTTGGCGTACAATACCGAATGATTTCGATTCCAACCTCCGCCCGCCGACTCTGACCATTTGCCTGACATGAACTTCGCCTGCGACGACACCATCGAGATGCTGCGCGAGAGCGTCGGCGCGTTCGCGCGCGAGCGGATCGCGCCGCGCGCCGACGAGATCGATCGCAGCAACGAGTTCCCGGCCGAACTGTGGCCCGAGTTGGGACAGCTCGGCGTGCTCGGCCTCACCGCCGACGCGCAATACGGCGGCGCCGGCATGGGCTATCTCGCGCATGTGGTGGCGATGGAGGAGATCAGCCGCGCCTCGGCGTCGGTCGGCTTGAGTTATGGCGCGCATTCGAATCTGTGCGTCAATCAGATTTGCCGCAACGGCAGCGACGCGCAGAAGCAACGCCACTTGCCAGCGTTGATCAGCGGCGAGAGCGTCGGCGCGCTGGCGATGTCCGAGCACGACGCTGGCTCCGACGTGGTCGGCATGCGCTTGCGCGCGGTCGAGTCCGAGTCGGGTGGTGGCTTCGTGCTGCGCGGCGGCAAGATGTGGATCACCAACGGACCCGACGCCGACGTCATCGTGGTCTATGCCAAGACCGAGCCGGACGCCGGCGCGCGCGGCATCACCGCGTTCATCGTCGAGCGCGCGCATGGCGTCGGCCGCGGCGCGAAGATCGACAAACTCGGCATGCGCGGCTCCAACACCTCGGAGTTGATCTTCGACGACGTCGAAGTGCCGCGCGACAACATACTCGGCGAAGTCAACCGCGGCGTCGAAGTGCTGATGAGCGGCTTGGACTACGAGCGCGTGGTGCTCGCCGCCGGCCCGCTCGGCATCATGCGCGCGTGCTTGGACGCGGTCGTGCCGCACTTGCACGCGCGCAAGCAGTTCGGCCGCGCGATCGGCGAGTTCCAATTAGTGCAAGCCAAGGTCGCCGACATGCACACCACGCTGAACGCCTGCCGCGCGTATGTCTATGCGGTCGCGCGCGCCTGCGACCAAGCGCGCGAACGCGGCGCGGCGCAGCAACGCGCGCTGCGCAAGGACGCCGCCGGCGCGATTCTATACAGCGCCGAAAAAGCCACCGCGGTCGCGCTCGACGCGATCCAAATCCTCGGCGCCAACGGCTACACCAACGACTTCCCCGCCGGCCGTTTGCTGCGCGACGCCAAACTGTACGAGATCGGCGCCGGCACTTCGGAGATTCGCCGTATGTTGATCGGCCGTGAGATTTTTAACGAGACTGCTTGACTTTGGTTTGATCGCCGACACAGATAATCGACATCGACAATCAACATCGTCAATCGACATTGACAACCGACATCGTCAATCGACATTGACAACCGACATCGACAATCGACATTGATAACCGACAACCAAACCGACAAATGAGACACGCCAATGAATGACGTCAGCAAAGATCCCGTAGTCATCGTCGCCGCCGCGCGCACGCCGATCGGCGGCTTCCTCGGCGCGTTGCAAAGTCAGACCGCGCCGCAACTCGGCGCGACCGCGATCCGCGCCGCGCTGGAGCGTTGCGGCGTCGCCGGCGAAGAGGTGGACGAGGTGCTGATGGGCTGCGTGCTGCCCGCCGGCGTCGGCAACGCGCCGGCGCGCCAAGCCGCGATCGCCGCCGGCGTGTCGGTGTCCGCCGAGACCACGACGATCAACAAGATGTGCGGCTCCGGGCTGAAGGCGGCGATGATGGCGCATGACGCGATCCGCGCCGGCAGCGCGACGCGCGTGGTCGCCGGCGGCATGGAGAGCATGAGCCGCGCGCCGTATCGGCTGACCGGCGCGCGCGGCGGACTGCGACTCGGTCACGCGCAACTCGCCGATCACATGTTCCTCGACGGCTTGGAAGACATCCACTACGACGGCCGACTGATGGGCGACTTCGCCGAGGACTGCGCCGGCAAGTACCAGTTCAGCCGCGAAGCGCAGGACGCGTTCGCGCTCGAGTCGCTGGCGCGCGCCAAGCGCGCGATCGCGGAAGGTTTGTTCGCCGACGAGAGCGCGGCGGTGACGTTCGCCGACCGGCGCGGCAACGAGCATACGGTGACCGACGACGAGCAGCCGTCGCTCGCCAAGCCGGAAAAAATTCCGCACTTGAAGCCGGCGTTCCGCAAGGACGGCACGGTGACGCCGGCGAACTCCAGCTCCATCTCCGACGGCGGCGCGGCGTTGGTGTTGGTGCCGCTGTCCGAAGCCGAGCGCCGCGGCTGCGCGCCGCTGGCGCGCATCGTCGGCCACAACTCCCACGCGCAAGACCCGGCGTGGTTCACCACCGCCCCGATCGGCGCGATCGGCGGGTTGCTGGCGAAGATCGGCTGGAGCGCCGACGAAGTCGATCTATACGAAGTCAACGAAGCCTTCGCCGTGGTGACCATGGCGGCGATGCGCGAATACAACATCCCCCACGATAAAATCAACGTCCACGGCGGCGCCTGCGCCATCGGCCACCCGGTCGGCGCCTCCGGCGCACGCATCATGGCGACCCTGCTGTCGGCGCTGAAGCGCTACGGCAAAAAACGCGGCTTGGCATCGCTATGCATCGGCGGCGGAGAAGCGGTGGCGATGGCGGTTGAAACGTATTAACCACGAGGAGAACTTGAAATGACACCTTCTATAAAAGATAAATTCAACAAAGAGATTCGAGACTTCTATCGAGGATTTTCCAATGCAGAAGCATTCGGCACGATGCTGTTTTTCATTATCGTTTTATGGCTGGCGTGGTTTTTTACGCGCGGATTCCCAGAAAGCCGCTTGTTAATCTTGCACCCGAGAACTATTAGTTCGATTCCAGCAATTTTTACCTCGAATTTCTTTCACTTAAGCTTCCCGCATTTATTTGGTAATTTGTTGTTCTTTGTTCCGCTGGGTTTTTTGGTGTTAAAGTTTGAAGGACTGCGCGGAATGCTGGGAATTCTCACTGGCATGCTCATTGGCGGTTTCGTTGTATGGTGGTTTGGCACAGAGGGCACAGTGTACGGCGGTTTTAGTCGTGCGGTGATGGCGTGCTGGGGAATTTTGTTCGTGTGGGTCATCAGGCAAAGTCTCCCGCTGACAGTAGGTTTTCTCATTTTGTCGTATTTTTTTATGGAATTTAGTTTGTTTGAGACCATACGGCCAACCGCGCATACCGCATCAAATAACATTTCATGGCTCGGCCACCTTGGCGGATTAATCGGCGGCATGGCATATCAAGTGCGAAGCCTGGCGATAGCGTTGGAGATGTTATACAAAGCCGACAAAGTTTCCGAAGAAGAATTTATGGCTATCTCGGTTCGAATTCACGATAACAAAAGTGCGCAAACCGAAGACGAAATTTTGGATGTCGAAAAACCTGAATGAGCGTCATCAAGAACGAAATAGATTCTCGATCAGAGGAGTTCGAGAAAAATTCAGCGTGGATGGAATCCCTCTGCGACGAACTTCGCCAGCGCATTGAAAAAATCGCGCTCGGTGGTGGTGAGCGGGCGCGGGGGAAGCATTTGGCGCGGGGGAAGTTGTTGCCGCGTGAGCGGATTGATCGGTTGATTGATCCGGCGACGCCGTTTTTGGAGTTTTCGCAACTTGCGGCGTATGAAGTGTATGACGACGAAGTGCCCGCTGCCGGGTTGATCGCCGGCATCGGGCGGGTCAGCGGGTTGGAGTGCGTGATTATCGCCAACGACGCAACGGTCAAGGGCGGGACGTATTATCCGTTGACCGTGAAGAAGCATCTGCGCGCGCAGGAGATCGCCGCGCACAATCATTTGCCGTGCATTTATCTGGTCGATTCCGGCGGCGCGTTTTTGCCGCGTCAGGACGAGGTGTTTCCCGACCGCGATCACTTCGGGCGGATTTTCTACAACCAAGCGAATCTGTCCGCCGCCGGCATCGCGCAGATCGCGGTGGTGATGGGCTCGTGCACCGCCGGCGGCGCGTATGTTCCGGCGATGTCGGACGAGAGCATCATCGTGCGCGGACAAGGCACGATCTTCCTCGCCGGCCCGCCGTTGGTCGCGGCCGCGACCGGCGAGACGGTCAGCGCCGAGGCGCTTGGCGGCGCCGACTTGCACGCGCGCAAGTCCGGCGTGGTCGATCACTGCGCGCAAGACGACGCGCACGCGCTCGCCATCGCGCGCAGATTGGTCGCCGACCTCAATCGCACCAAGCAAGTTGACTTGCGCGTGCAGCCGCCGGTCGAGCCGCGCTACCGCGCCGAGGAGTTGCGCGGCATCGCGCCGAAGGATCCGCGCCAGCCGCTCGACATGCTGCAACTCATCGCGCGCGTGGTGGATGGCAGCGAGTTCTCGCCGTTCAAGCGACTCTATGGCGAGACGTTAGTCTGCGGCTTCGCGCACTTGCATGGCTATCCGATCGGCATCGTCGCCAACAACGGCGTGTTGTTCTCCGAGTCGGCGCAAAAGGGCGCGCACTTCGTACAACTTTGCGCGCAGCGCGGCGTGCCGCTCGTGTTTTTACAAAACATCACCGGCTTCATGGTCGGGCAAAAGGCGGAGGCCGGCGGCATCGCCAAGGATGGCGCGAAGATGGTGACCGCGGTGGCGTGCGCGCGGGTGCCGAAGTTCACCGTGGTGGTCGGCGGCAGTTTCGGCGCCGGCAACTACGCGATGTGCGGCCGCGCGTATGGCGGACGATTCCTGTGGATGTGGCCGAACGCGCGCGTCTCGGTGATGGGCGGCGAGCAAGCCGCCGGCGTGTTATCGCGAATCAAATCCGACTCGCTAAGCGCGCGCAACGAACGTTGGTCGCGCGATGAAAAGGAAAAGTTCGAACACGAAATTCGCGCGCAATACGAACGTCAAGGCAATCCGTATTACGCCAGCGCGCGGCTGTGGGACGACGGCGTGATCGACCCGGCGGACACGCGCCAAGTGCTCGCGCTCGGCCTCTCCGCCGCGCTCAACGCGCCGATCGAGTCGACTCGCTTCGGCGTGTTCCGCATGTAACGCGCGCGTGATGTTCGGCAAAATTCTGATCGCCAACCGCGGCGAGATCGCGGTTCGCATCGCCCGCACCGCGCGTCGCATGGGCATCGCCACGGTCGCGGTTTACTCCGACGCCGACCGCGACGCGCTGCATATTGAATGCTGCGATCAAGCGATCCGCATCGGCGCCGCGCCCGCCGCCGAGAGTTATCTATGCGCGCCGCGAATCATCAAAGCCGCGTTGCGCAGCGGCGCCGAGGCGATCCATCCGGGCTACGGCTTCTTGTCGGAGAACGCCGAGTTCAGCGAAGTTTGCGCGCGCAACGACTTGGTCTTCATCGGCCCGTCGGCGGACGCGATCCGCGCGATGGGCAGCAAGAGTGACGCCAAACGAATCATGCACGACGCCGGCGTCGCCGTCGCGCCGGGCTATCACGGCGACGACCAAGCCATCGAAACATTGCGCGCGCAAGCCGAACAAGTCGGTTATCCATTATTGATCAAGGCGACCAGCGGCGGCGGCGGAAAAGGCATGCGTTTAGTCGAACACGCCGCGCAGTTTGAAGACGCGTTGGCCGCGGTGCAGCGCGAATCGCGCGCGTCGTTCGCCGACGACCGCGTGCTGATCGAAAAATATGTACCAAACGCGCGCCATGTCGAAGTGCAGATCTTCGCCGACCGGCACGGCGACGCGGTGCACTTGTTCGACCGCGACTGCTCGGTGCAACGTCGTCTCCAGAAGGTGATCGAAGAGGCGCCGGCGCCCGGACTCGACTCCGACTTGCGCGCGCAAATGGGCGCGTCGGCGGTCGCCGCGGCGAAGGCGATCGACTATGTCGGCGCCGGCACGGTCGAGTTCCTGCTCGACGCCACAGTGAATGCACCGAAATTTTACTTCATGGAAATGAACACCCGCTTGCAGGTCGAGCATCCGGTCACCGAAATGATCACCGCGCAGGACTTGGTCGAGTGGCAGTTGCGCGTCGCCGCCGGCGAGCCGTTGCCATGCGAGCAAGATGCGTTGCGCGTCACCGGTCACGCGATCGAAGCGCGCATCTACGCCGAGAATCCCGCCAACGATTTCCTGCCGGCGAGCGGCGCGTTGGCGGTGTATCGTCCGCCGTCGCCGCGCGCGTGGCGGCGCATCGACTCGGGCGCGCGGCAAGGCGACTCGATTTCGCCGCACTATGATCCGATGATCGCCAAGTTGATCGCGCACGGCGCCGACCGCGAGAGCGCGCGGCGGCGGCTGCGCGATGCGCTGGAAAAGTTCGACATCGCCGGCGTCGCCACCAACCTCGCGTTCGCGCAAGCGGTGATCGAGTTGGACGACTTCATTAAGCTGCGCCTCGACACCGGCTTGATCGAACGCAACGCCGCGACCTTGTTCGCCGACCCAGGCGATCCGCCGCAACGATGCTTGGCGGCGGCGACGTTGTTTTGGATTCAGCGCGCCGCCGCGCAAGCGCGAGTCGGCGACGACGCTTTCTCGCCGTGGTCGCCGTCGCGCGGGTGGCAACTTCATCTGCCGGCGACGACGACTTGCGCGTTCGCGCTCGCGTCGGGCGAAGTCGAATACCAAGTGCGCGACCACCATGGACGAAGCGGCGAACGACGAAGCGGCGCGATCGACGGCGCGACGCGCGAACTGAACCTGACCGAGATCGGCGACGGACGATTCCGATTCGACTGCGGCGAATCGTCGCACATCGTCGCGATCGACCGAGTCGCCGACGTCATCCATCTGCGCATCGACGGCCGTAGATGGTCGTTGCCGCTGGCGCGACGAACGCATGACGATGCCGCGCGCGATGCTTCGGCGGATGAGTCCGCCGCGCACGCACTGGTCGCGCCGATGCCGGGCGCGGTGATTGCGGTGCAAGTGAAAGAGGGCGCGCGCGTCGCGCGCGGCGCGTCGCTGTTGATCTTGGAGGCGATGAAGATGGAACACGCCATCCGCGCGCCGCGCGATGGCGTGGTGACGCGACTGCGCGTCGCGTGCGGCGATCAAGTCGGCGAAGGCGATCCGCTGCTAACACTTGAAGCGATCGATGCGATCGATGCGCCGGAAGCGATCGACGCGCCCGATGCGCCGGAAGCGATCGACACGCCGACGTCAAAATGATGTTGCCGCAGCGCGTCACCATCGTCGAGGTCGGTCCGCGCGACGGCTTGCAGAATGAAGCGCGCATCCTGCCGGTGGCGGCGCGGGTGGAGTTGATTCGACTGCTCGGCGCGGCTGGTCTGCGGATCATCGAAGCAGGCAGTTTCGTCTCGCCCAAGCGCGTGCCGCAGATGGTCGGCAGCGGCGATGTGTTGCGCGCGCTCGACTCGCGCGCCGGGGTGCGCTATCCGGTGCTGACGCCGAATCTGCGCGGACTGGAGGACGCGATCGCCGCCGGCGCGACCGAGGTCGCGGTGTTCGCCGCCGCGTCGGAGGCGTTCAGCCAGCGCAACATCAACTGCAGCATCGCCGAAAGCATCGCGCGCTTCGCCGAAGTCGCGGCGCGCGCGTCGTCCGCCGGCGTTGCGATGCGCGGCTATGTCTCGTGCGCGCTGGGCTGCCCGTATCAAGGCGCGGTGCCGCCGGACGAAGTCGCGCGCGTCGCCGCGATGCTGCGCGAGTTGGGCTGCGACGAAATCTCGCTCGGCGACACCATCGGCGTCGGCACGCCGCGCAAAGCCGCCGAGATGATCGCCCGCGTCGCCGAGGATGTTGCGCTCGAGCGCCTCGCGGTGCACTTCCACGACACCTATGGGCAAGCGTTGGCGAACTTATACGCCGCGCTGCAATGCGGCGTGCGCGTGGTTGACAGCGCGATCGCCGGACTCGGCGGCTGCCCGTACGCCGCCGGCGCCAGCGGCAACGTCGCGACCGAGGACGTGGTCTATCTGCTCGACGGACTCGGCATCGACAGCGGCGTTGATCTGCGCGAACTGCTGCGCGCCAGCGACTATGCCTGCGCGCAACTTGGATGCGACAATCGCTCCAAAGCCGCGCGCGCGTTGTCGCGGCGAACTTGATTCAAACTTCAACATCAACATCAACTTCAACCGCACCGAATCATCATGTCACTGCCCCCGCCCGCGCCGCGCGCGAAACTGCATCATCGCAGCATCAACTTCCAGGGCTTCGAGCGCGAAGACGGCCTGTGGGACATCGAGGCCGAGTTGATCGACACCAAGACCTATTCATACCGCAACCGCGACCGCGGCGAAGTCAAGGCCGGCGAGCCGGTGCATCGGATGCAACTGCGCCTGACGCTCGACTTGGGAATGCGCATCGTCGCCGCGCACGCCGGCATGGACGACACGCCGTTCAACCTGTGCCAGGGCGCGCGCGCGGCGATGCGGCGACTCGAAGGCTTGCAGATCAAGCGCGGCTGGCTGCGCGGCGCGCGCGAACGCATCGCGCGGCGCGAGAGTTGCACGCATCTGATGGAGTTGCTCGCGCCGATGGCGACCGCCGCGTATCAAACCATGCACCGCGCGCTCGAGCAACGCGCGCAAAGCCGCCCGCAACGCGAACGCCCGCGCATCATCGACCAATGCTATTCACTCGCCAGCGACAGTCCGATCGTCAAACTGGAATGGCCGGCGTTTTATACCGGCGAGGATGAGTCCAAGTCTTCGAAGTCGCCGAGCGTATCCAAAGATTAATCGCTTTCCTCCGCGTCCCAACTCGGCTTGCGTTTGTCGAGGAACGCAGCGATGCCTTCGCGCACTTCGCCTTGTTGCCACGATTCCACCAGCGCATCGGTCGCGTATTGCGTGCTGTGCGCGTAGTCCATTTCGACGATGCGGGCGATCATCTTTTTAGTCGCGGCGATTGCGCCGGGCGCGCAGGCGAGGGCTTCGGCGAGTTCGCGCTCGACCGCGGCGTCGAGTTCGGCGGCATCCACCGCTTGATCGAGCAAGCCGAGCGCGACCGCCTCGTCGCCGCCGAAGCGATGCGAGGTCAGCATGCAGCGACGCGCGTTGCGCGCGCCCATGCGCGCGATCACATACGGCGCGACGTTCGCCGGCGCCAGCCCGAGGCGGGTTTCGGTCAGGCTGAACTGGGCGTCGCGCGCGCCGATGGCGATGTCGCAGGCGCAGATCAAACCGACGCCGCCGGCGAATGCATGGCCGTTGACTTTGGCGATCAGCGGCTTGGATAGTCGCGCGAAGCGATGCAACGCTTCGCTCAGTCGCTGGCTTTCGGCGCGTTGCGCAATTAAGTCGAGTTCGAGGTTGCGGCGCATCCAGCCGAGATCGACGCCGGCGCAAAAACTCCGCCCGGCGCCGCTCAGCACCACCGCCCGCACCGACGCATCGCGATCGATTTCGACCGAGGCGGCGGCGAGTTCGTCGAGCATCGTCGCATCCATCGAGTTGTGCTTGTCTGCGCGCGCCAACGTCAAATAGGCGACGCCGCGCAGGTCGATGTTCAATTCGATCGTGGTCGTGTTCATGTCGGCGGGTTGGTTTGTTGCGATTGAATTTTCGTTGCGCGCCAGTCGAGCGTCGCGCCGTCGATCATCTCCATCGACTTCGGCGCATTCGCCGGCGCGTCGTCGATCCACGCAGGGTAGCGGATGTCGTGCTCGGTCGCCAGTTCGCGGTCGCGCGTTTGCGGATGTCGTAGCACTTGATGGCTGCGCGGCACCGGCTCATAGCAACATTCCACATCGAGCAGCAGCGCGTTCCAATGCGCCAGCGGCTGCGCGGCGAAGCGCGCTTGCACTTCGGCGATCAACGCGCGCTGCGGGAATGCTTCGTGCTGACGCGCGATCCACTCCGGTTGATCCATCGCGTCGCAGAACGCGCACCAGAACTTCGTTTCGACCGCGCCGAGCGAGACGAATCTGCGGTCGGCGGTTTGATACAAGTTGTAGCAAGCCGCGTTGCCGCTTAGGAAATCGATGTGTCCGATGTCGCAGCCGGCGGCGCGCAGGTTGCTCAAGTAGTTGAAGGCGAGCACCGATTCGTAGATGCTGACATCGAGATGGCGTCCGCGCGCGTCTCGATGGTGCGCGCGCGCATACAGCGCGGCGAGGATCGCGTTGGCCGCCAGCATCGCGGCAGCGTGGTCGGCGATCGGCGGGAAGGCGAACGCGGGACGCGCCGGCTCGCCCGCGGTCGGCGCGCTCAGCAAGCCGGCGGCGGCGCAGTAGTTGATGTCGTGTCCGGCCCGCGCGCGATAGCGCCCGCGCTGGCCGTAGCCCGACAGCGAGCAGTAGATCATCGCCGGATTGATCTCGCGCAGCGTCGGCCAGCCCAAGTTCAGCCGCGTCATCACGCCCGGGCGGAATGATTCGAGCAAGACGTCGGCGCCGCGCGCGAGTTCGATCAAGGCGCGTTGGCCGTCGTCGGACTTCAAGTCGAGCGCGCAAATCCGTTTGCCGCGATTGATCGCGCGATAGACCGGCGACAACGCCGCGTCGCCGCGATGCAGCAACGTGCGCATCGGGTCGCCGCGCGGCGGCTCGACCTTGATCACCTCCGCGCCTTGGTCGGCGAGGATGCGGGTGGCGTATGGTCCTGGGATGAACTGCGACAAGTCCAGCACGCGAAGACCGCGCAGTAGGTCGCGGTCTTCGATGCAGTCGTTGGCGCGCGGCGCGCTCATCGTTCGGCGCGATGTCGCAAACGATTATTCATCCGTGATTATCCATCCGCGCTATTCATACTCGCGCGCGTCTTCGATGATCACGCCGTCGTTCGCCAGCGAATCGGGCGCGAGCAACTCGACTTCGCCGCGCACTTTGCACAGGTCGCGGATGCTGGCGGCGATCGCTGCGGTCAGCGCGCGTCGTTGCACCGGGTCGTCGGCGTGTTGTTGATGCGCCGGTCGCAGTTCGCATTTCAGCGTCATCGAATCGCGTTGCTCGATCCATTCGATCACCAGCCGCGCGCGCGCGATCTCGGCGTGGCGTTGCAGCACTTGATCAATCTGCGCCGGATGCACGAACATGCCGCGCACTTTGGCGGTCTGGTCGGCGCGTCCCATCCAGCCTTTGATGCGCCGGTTGGTGCGTCCGCAGGCGCTTGGTTCGACGCGGATCGCGGACAAGTCGCCGGTGGCGAAGCGGATTAGCGGGTAGTCGGGGTTCAATGTGGTGACCACGACTTCGCCGACTTCGCCGTCGGCGAGCGGCTGTGCGCCGCCGGGGCGGACGATCTCGACATACACGCCTTCATCAATGACCAAGCCGTCGTCGGCGATGGTTTCATACGCGATCAGACCGAGGTCGGCGGTGGCATACGCTTGCAGCGCGGCGATGCCATGCGCGGCGAGGAATTGCCGAGTCACCGGCGGCAATGCTTCGCCCGACACCAGCGCCTTGCGCAAACTGGATGCGTCGGCGCGCAGTTCGTCGGCTTTCTCGAGCAGGATGCGCAGGAACGATGGCGTGCCGATGTAGCCGTTCGGTTTCAAGTCGGAGATGGTTGCGACTTGCAGTTCGGCTTGGCCGACGCCGGCGGGGATGACCGCGCAGCCGAGCGCGTGGCAGCCCGAGTCGCCCATCGCGCCGGCCGGCGTGAGGTGATAGGAGAACGCGTTGTGCGCGACGTCGCAGGCGCGGAAGCCGGCGGCGAACAACGAGCGCGCGAAAAGCCAGTAGTCGGCGCGCGCGGTCGCTGGTTCGTAGATCGGGCCGGGCGAGGCGAACAAGTATCGCAACGCGCCGTCGGCGTACGCCGCGAGTTCGCCGAACGGCGGCGACTCCCGCTGACGCTGCGCCAGTTCCGACTTGCGCGTCACCGGCAAAGCGGCGATGTCCGCGCCCGATGCGATCGCGCGCGCGTCCACGCCAGCGAAAATCTGCGCGTACGCCGGCGACTTCGCGATCGCGTGGCCGACTTGCGCGCCGACCGCGGCGATCAACTTGGTTTGTCGCAACGTCGGGTCGCGGGTTTCGAGGTCGTCGTAGTGTTCGGTCATTCGCTTAGCGCGGCGCGCGCCGATGTCTCGCGCTTACGCGAGCCAGCGTTTGCGGCGGCGGTATTGCTTTACTTCGCGGAAACTGCGCTTGCCTTTGTCGTTGCCGCTGACGCCGAGGTAGAACTCCTTGACGTCTTCGTTCTCAGCGAGCGAGCGGGCGTCGCCGTCCATCACCACGCGGCCGTTCTCGAGGACGTAGCCGTAGGTGGCGTAGCGCAGCGCGATGGTGGTGTTTTGCTCGGCCAGCAGGAAGGTCACGCCTTCGCGTTGGTTGAGCGCCTTGACGATCTCGAAAATTTCCTGCACCAGTTGCGGCGCGAGTCCCATCGACGGCTCGTCGAGCAGGATCACGCTCGGCTTCGCCATCAGCGCGCGGCCGACCGCGATCATCTGCTGCTCGCCGCCGGAGGTGTAGCCGGCTTGCGACTTGCGCCGCTCCTTGAGGCGCGGGAAATAGCCGTACACCAACTCCAAGTCGCGGGCGATGGCGGCACGGCTTTGCGCGCGGGTGTAGGCGCCGGTCAGGAGGTTTTCCTCGACGCTCAGATGTTCGAAGCAATGGCGTCCCTCCATTACTTGCACCACGCCGCGGCGCACCAGTTCGGTCGGGGTGAGTTGATCGACGCGCTCGCCGCGGAACTCGATCGAGCCTTTGGTCACCTCGCCGCGCTCGGTGCCGAGGATGTTGGAGATGGACTTGATCGTGGTCGTCTTGCCGGCACCGTTGGCGCCGACCAGCGCGACGATGCCGCCTTCGGGCACATCCAGCGACACGCCTTTGAGCACCAGGATGACGTGATCGTAGATCACCTCGATGTTTTTGACGCTAAGGACGATGCTGGGGTCGGTGGGCATGGCGGTGCATCAAGAAATCAAACCAAGGTCTCGTTCCAACAGGGCGAAATTCCAAATAAATCGCTTGAATTCGTTGTTTGTCGAATCTTCCAGTTTTTCGTCGGTTCGAAACGCTCGCCCAAGAGGTGAAAGTGCGATGTGTGGTGTAGCGACCAATTATAATCGACCTCTTAATATGATTATAATTGAGGTTGGCAGCGGATGCCGTAGTAGTGAAACGGGTTTTAGCAAGAACTTTCTTCATATGATGCATAGTCTTTTCCTCTTATGCCGTCGACCTACCCATTGGTGTGCACCATTGGGCAACAGCAATAATTTTTTGTCTGGGCAAAGTTCGGGCAATACTCTTTGTGCATCTGCTGTAGCCACAATAACATTAATGCCTTTTTTCCTCGCCGTTTTTCTCAACTTCCGACAAACCACCGCTGTAGTATACTCGTCTAGCGGTTCGCAGAATCCATCAATAAGAACGATGTCCGGATTTTTGGACAGCGCAATAGCTAGCGCAAGACGGTAAGATTGTCCTACGC
>JBPCXC010000122.1:0-2299 GCA_051008875.1 bacterium | reverse complement strand
AGTTCATCACCGTGCGCGGCACGGCCTTCGACGCGGTCCCCGAACAGGGCGGCTCCGCAGCGGTCGAAAATATCGACTCGACCGGCGCGTCGCCGCCGAGCGCAGCGGCCTCGAACGCGGTGGTGCGCACGGTCAGCATCTTGACCGCGTCGGACGACTTCACCGTCGCCATCGCGTTGCCGGCGTAGATCGGGCGCACGAAGGTGTCGGCGGCGACCACTTCGCTGATGTCGGAGATCGGCTGCAGGTCGCGCAGCGCGGCGACATACGGGATCAGCGCCTTGCCGAAGGTCGAGGCCGGCGCGAGCACGTGGCTGTAGCCGTCGCCGTCGAGATTGGCGGCGATCAGCGCGGCGAGATTCTCGGTGATGGCGTTGGCGTAGGCGGCGTCGTCGGCCGCCAGCACCTTGGCGACGCCGTTGATGTTGGCGCAG
This sequence comes from bacterium, assembly GCA_051008875.1. GTDB lineage: Bacteria > Pseudomonadota > Gammaproteobacteria > Arenicellales > Poriferihabitantaceae > JAHRAW01. The sequence goes on along the minus strand of JBPCXC010000122.1, from coordinate 1,865 downwards.
GCGGCGGCGATGTCGCCGATGCCGCTGCCTGCGACCAAGATGTGCACCGCGCCACCGAGTTCGGTGGCGGCGGCGACGGTGTTCAGCGTGCCGGGATAAAGTTCGACGTGATCGTGCTCGGCGATCACCAGAGCGGTTGAGTCAGTCATCAGATCACCTTCGCTTCGTTCTTGAGTTTATCCACCAGTTCAGCCGCGTCCGCCACGCGCACGCCGGCTTCGCGCGCCGGCGGCTCGACCACCTTCAAAATCTCGGTGCGCGCGGCGATATCGACGCCGAGGTCGTCCGCGGTCAGCGCCTCGATCGGCTTCTTCTTCGCCTTCATGATGTTCGGCAGCGAAGCGTATCTCGGCTCGTTCAGCCGCAGGTCGGTGGTGACCACCGCCGGGCAGGCGATCTGCAACTTCTCCAAGCCGGCGTCGATCTCGCGCGTGATCGCGAAGCCGTCGTCGTTTTTTTCGATCGCCGAGATGTAGCTGCCGAGCGGCCGGCCGGTCAGCGCCGCTAACATTTGCCCAGTCTGATTGTTGTCGCCGTCGATCGACTGCTTGCCGAGGATCACCAACTCCGCGCCCTCGCGCTCGGCGACCGCGGCGATCATCTTCGCCACCGCGAGCGGCTCGAGCGCTTGCTCGGCGCCGACATGCACGCCGCGGTCGGCGCCCATCGCGAGGCCAGCGCGAATCGTTTCCTGGCTCTTCTCGCCGCCGGCGGAGAACAGGATAACCTCCTCGGCGGCGCCCGCCTCCTTCAGGCGCAGCGCCTCCTCGACCGCGATCTCGCAGAATGGATTCATCGCCATCTTGACGTTCGCGGTCTCGACGCCACTGTGGTCGGGCTTGACCCGCACGCGGATGTTGGCATCGATCACGCGCTTGACTGGGACCAGGACTTTCATCCGGCATCTCCTCGAAAAATCGGAGTCGTGAAACGGACGGCGATTGTAGCGCAAAGCGACGCGCGCGCAATGAAAATGTGAAAAAATAAACCTCGTCAAACACCTCGGCAAACCCGAAGGCGCGCGCGATGCATCTGCACGAGAAAATCAACTACGTCGAGTTCCCGGCGAAGGACTTGGAAGCGGTCAAGGCGTTCTTCGCCGCCGCGTTCGGCTGGTCGTTCGTGGACTACGGACCGGACTACACCGCGTTCGCAGGCGAAGGCTTGGACGGCGGCTTCTTCCGCTCGGACCAAGTCGCGCGCAGCGACTTGGGCGGCGCGTTGATCGTGTTCTACAGCGCCGACTTGGAGCGCACCCAAGACAACATCGAGCGCGCCGGCGGCGTCGTGGTCAAGGCGACGTTCGCCTTCCCCGGCGGGCGGCGATTCCATTTCGCCGACCCCAACGGCAATCAATACGCGGTCTGGTCGGACCAGAATCCGGGGGCGGCGTGAGCGACTCGGCCGCCGCGCAAGATACGGTCGAAACCGAGTTCGTTGAGACCGCGGTGGCGGCGGCGGACGCGGCGCGGCAAGTGGCTTTGATGCATTTCCGCGCAGGCGTGAACATCGAGCGCAAGCCCGACCGCACTCCGGTCACCGTCGCCGACCGCGAGTCCGAGCAGCGCATCAAGGAGGTGATCCTGGCGCGCCATCCGCAGCACGGATTCCTCGGCGAAGAGAGCGGCGCGAGCGACGGCGACGGCGAATGGCGTTGGGTGATCGATCCGATCGACGGCACCAAGTCGTTCGCCACCGGCAACCCGACTTTCGGTGCGTTGATCGCGCGGCTGCGCCGCGGCGAGCCGGTGCTCGGCGTGATCGATCCCGCCGCGCTGGAAGAGAGAGGGGTCGGCGTCGCCAGGAGCGCCACTACGCCCAACGCCACGCGCTGCGCACCCAACACGGTGGCGCAAATCGCCGAC
>JBPCXC010000121.1:0-2240 GCA_051008875.1 bacterium | reverse complement strand
TTTGCCGCCGCGCGCGGCGCATTCACCCGCGCCAGCACCGAACATGCCGACACGCCGCTGGACAAAACCGAGCGCAACCAGTTCCTCAACTTCGCGCAAGGGATGAGCGAAGACATCACCATCACCGTAACCGCCGAAGACGCCTCGACGACCGAATACACATTAACCGTGACGCGCGCGGCGCCGCCGCCGCCGAGCGCGAGCACCGACGCGACGCTGAGCGCGCTTTCGCTCACCGGCATCACGTTCACGCCAGCATTCGCCGCGGACACGACCGACTACACCGCAACCGTCATCAACGATGTGGTCAGCACGACAATCACCGCAATGGCTACCGACGACGGCGCGACCGTCACCTACAACACACCGGACGACACCGACGGAAACACCGCCGACGCCGCTGTGGAACTGGTTGAAGGCGACAACGAAATCACCATCACCGTCACCGCCGAAGACACCACGACGACGGAGACCTACACCATCACCGTGACGCGCGCGGAGCCGGAACTGCCGACGCTGACCATCGCGGCGGACGCGGCGGCGTTCACCGAAGACCCGAACGGCGCCGCCGCCACCTTCACCGTGACCAGCGACATCCCCGCGCCAGACGGCGGGCTGGCGGTGACGGTGACGCTGACCGGCGCGGACGATTTCGTCGACAACACGACGACCACCGCCGACATCGCGGCGGGCGAGAGAACGGGAACAGCGAGTTTCACCATCATCAATGACGAAACCCGCGAAGACGACGTCACCGCGACCGCCACCATCGGCGACAGCGACGACTACCTCGGCGGCGGCGCAACCGCGACCGCGACGATCAACGACAACGAACCGACGCTGACCATCGTGGCGGACGCGGAGACCTTCACCGAAGGCACTGACGCAAGCGCGGACTTCACCGTCACCGCGTCGCCCGCGCCGTCGAGCGAACTGCCGGTCGTGGTAACGCTGACCGGCGCGGAAACTTTCATCACCGCAACGCGCACGCAAACCATCACGATTACGGCGGGCGCGACCACGAAGATGGCGAGTTTCGCCATCACCCCCGACGCCGACAACGAATCCAGCGCAACCGCGACCGCCACCATCAACGCGAACGCCGCGGCGTATAACCTCGGCTTGCCGCCCACGGCGACCGCCACCGCGATCATCTGCGACGACGACGACGGCGACGCGCTGCAAGATCCCCAATGTAGCGTCACGTCCATCAGCGCGGCAACCGCAATGGCGGTCGCGCATGCTTTGCCGGCCGTTGTCGCGGTGATCACCAGCAACGTCGCCGGCGCGATTTCCGACCGCGTTGATGCGGTCAACGACGGCGACGGCGACTTCAACCTGCGCTCGCTGAGCGCATCGTTCGCGACGCAAGGCGCGACCGCGATGGCGAACGGCGCGGAGTTGGAAAGCGTAATCGGCGACGGCGTCAAGCGACTGCTCGACGGCAAGACGCATTCGCTCGCGCTGTCCGGCGGCGGCGGTGTCGGCGGCGCCGGCGTTTGGGTCGGCGGCGCGTATCAAGACTTGGGCGGCGAGGAGAAGGCGTTGGACTGGGACGGCGACTTGTACAGCGTGCAACTCGGCGCCGACGCGCGGCTCAACAACGGCGCGCTCGCCGGCGCGGCGGTGTCGTGGAGCGAAGCGGAATGGGATTATGAAAACGTTGGCGACGACAGCAGCGACCCCGTCGAAGGCGTGATCGAGTTGTCAACCACCAGCGTGCATCCGTATCTCGCCTGGCGGCGCGCCAGCGGAATGGATGTGTGGGCGAGCGTCGGCTACGGCGAGGGCGACTTGGACGCCCGCGAGAAGACCGGCGCCGAGCGCGCGTCGGGCGATGTGGAACTGCGCAGCGCGACGCTCGGCGTCGCCAGCGGCGACTACGCGGTCGGCGTCGCGAGCGCGCTGCGGCTGAAGTTCGACGCGCAAGTCGCGAACACGGAGGTTGATTACGACGACGCGACCACCGACTTGGATCTCGCCTCGCGGCGCGTGCGCGTCGGCATGGAGTTCGGCGGCGCCGCGACCAACGGAACGCGGCGCGCGTTCGAGTTGGGCGCGCGATACGACGGCGGCGACGTCCGCTCCGGCGTCGGCGCCGAGGTCGGCGCGCGTTTGGCGCACGACAACGGCGACGGGATGAGCGCGTCGCTCAACGCTCGCGCGCTGCTGGCGCACGGCGGCGAGCACGACGAGTGGGGAATCAGCGGGACATTGCGTTATGCATCGGGCGCGGACGG
>JBPCXC010000120.1:0-6204 GCA_051008875.1 bacterium | reverse complement strand
GCTTGCGCCATTGCTGCCGCCGGCGCAGTTGCGCGAGGCGCGCGCGCTGCTCGCCGGCGCGCGCGCGGCGCGGCGCATCACCGCCGGGAGATGCGAGGTCAGCCGGCGCGAATACCAAGCGTTCCTGAACGACCCGCTGGCGCGCGCAGGGCTGTTCGCCAATCCGCAGCAGCCGGCGGGCGAGGACTATCTGCCGCAGGACTGGGCGCGCCAACGCGAGCAGCCCGAGTTGCCGGTGGCGGCGATCAGTTGGTGGGCGGCGGACGCGTTCGCGCGATGGGCCGGCGGGCGTTTGCCGCGCGCGCGCGAATGGCGCTTGCTCGCCGCCGGACCGCGCGGGCTGACCTATCCGTGGGGCAATGAATACGACGGCGCCGCCGCGGTCACCGCCGATTCGCAGCCGCCGGGTCCGCGCGCCTGCGCCGCCGACGACTTAGCCGACATCAGCGCCGCCGGCGTGCATCACCTCGGCGGCAACGTGTCGGAATGGACTATGAGCATCGCGGTGGACGGCGGCAACTACGCGATGTGGGTGCAAGGCGGCAACTGGCTGCTGCCCGGGCGCGAGACCGCATACGGCTCGTTCGGGCGACTGGTGCCGCTCAACCACCGCTCGCCGGGGATCGGCTTGCGCGTGGTGTACGATTAATGCGGACGCGGCGCGGGTGCGGTAGAATCATGCGCGCGCGCATTCGTTCGCTCGTTCGTTCGCTCGTTCGTTTGCCCGTCCATCCGTCCACCGCCGCAATCCGATGATTCTCGAATTCGTTTCCGCCAACTGGTATCTGTTCGCGATGCTGGCGGTGATCGTATTGCTGCTATCGTTCGGTCCGCAGAGCGGCGGCGGCGGCGCGCGCAAGATTTCCGCGTTGCAACTGCCGCAACTGCAAAGCCGCGAATCGGCGGTGGTGGTGGACGCGCGCGGCGCCGAGGCGTTCAAGAAAGGACACATCGAGCGCGCGATCAACCTGCCGCATGACCAGATCGCGCAGCAGATCGCGAAGTTGAACAAGCACAAGAGCAAGCCGATCATCGTCGCCTGCGACAACGGCGGCCTATCCGCCAAGGCCGCCGCGGTGCTGCGCAAGAACGAGTTCAGCGACTTGTACATTCTCGACGGCGGCTTGGTCGCGTGGCGCAAGGAAAACTTGCCGCTGGTCAAAGGCTGAGCGCTCGATTCGATTCGCATCCCAATCATCCATCATCATCCGCCATGGCCGACGCCAACCAACGCGCCAAGATCGAAGCGAAGAAGGTGTACCTGAAGGACGCCTCGTTCGAGTCGCCGGGCAGCCCGCAGGTCTTCGCCCAGGGCGAAATCAACCCCGAACTGGATGTGCAGATGACGATGACGCATCAGCGCATCGAGCCGGAGCAGAACTACTACGAAGTCGTGCTGAGCGCGACCGTGACCGCTTCGCAGGACGGCGACGCGCTGTTCTTGGCGGAGGTGCAGGAGGCGGGGATTTTCGAGATCTCGCATGTGCCCGAAGCGAATCTCGAGGCGGTGCTGGAGACCGCCTGCCCGCACATCCTGCTGCCGTTCGCGCGCGAGTCGCTGGCGAGTATGATCTCCAAGGGCGGCTTCCCGCAACTGCTGCTCAGCCCGGTCAACTTCCAGGCGCTATACAACCAGAAGAAAGCCAAGGAAGCGCGCAGCGTCGAGACCGCTGGAACGATGCGGCCGAACTAGCCGCGCGACTGCGCCGACGCATCGCGCTCGACCGCGTCGCCGATTTCACTGACGACTTCACCGCCAACTTCACTGCCGATGCCGCCGACGCGTCCGGATTCGGTCTCGGTCATCGGCGCCGGCTCGTGGGGCACCGCGCTTGCGCTGCTGCTCGCGCATAACATCGCCGAGGTGCGGCTGTGGGGGCGCGACCGCGCGTTGCTCGATGAGATCGCGCGCGCGCGATGCAACCGGCGCTATCTGCCCGACGCGAAGTTGCCGCAGAACATTTCACTCACACCCGACTTCGACGCGATGGTCGAAGATTCGGACTCGCTGTGCTTCGTGCTGGCGGTGCCGTGCCATGCGTTCCGCGCGCGCGTCGAGGCGTTGCGCGACGCCATCGCCGCCGCCGGGCGCGCGAGCGCCGACGCCACCGTGGTTTGGGGCAGCAAAGGCTTCGAGCCGGACAGCGGCAAGTTGCTCGGCGAAGTGGTCGCCGAGACGCTCGGCGCCGGCGCGGTGCGCGCGGTGTTGTCGGGACCTAGTTTCGCCGCCGAGACCGCGCGCGGACTGCCGACCGCGCTGACCTTGGCGTGCGACCACCGCGCCGCGGCGCAGGCGATGGCCGACTGGTTCCGCGCGCCGGCGACGCGGGTGTATTTCAGCGACGACTTGATCGGCGTGCAACTCGGCGGCGCGATCAAGAACGTGATGGCGATCGCCGCCGGCATCAGCGACGGCCTCGGCTTCGGCGCCAACGCGCGCGCCGCGCTGATCGCCCGCGGGCTGGCCGAACTGACCCGCCTCGGCGTCGCCCTCGGCGGCCGCGCCGAGACCTTCCGCGGACTCGCCGGCGTCGGCGATCTTGTCCTGACCTGCACCGACGACCAGTCGCGCAACCGAAGATTCGGTTTAGGTATCGGCCAGGGCCGAGCGCAAGCGGAAGTGCGCCGCGAAATCGGCCAAGAGATCGAAGGCATCAACAGCGCGCGCGAACTGCGCCGCGCCAGCGCCGAACTCGGCATCGAAATGCCGATCACCGAGCAAGTCTATCAAGTGCTGCACCGCGACCGCGATCCCAAACTCGCAGTGCAAGCATTGCTGCAGCGCGACGCGAAGTCGGAGCATGGCGAGAGCGCGTGATGCGACTCATGCGGCGATCAAAACGGCATCCGCTATTTTAAAAAATGACTTCGCGACTCTATTAAGAGCGGCTTCACCGCGACGACTTCACCACGTCAAAACGGCTTAACGACAGCGAGCACGATGATCGCCGCCAGCAGCACCGCCGGCGCTTCGTTCATCCAGCGGTAATAGCGATGGCCGTGCCGGCTGCGGTCGCGCGCGAAGTCGCGCAGTTGCAGATAGCACCACAGATGATGCGCGAGCACCAGCGCGACCAGCGCCAACTTCGCCGTCAGCCAGTGCCCGGCGAAACCGTAGCCGAGCCACAGCCACGCGCCGAAGCCGATGGTCAGCGCGGCGGCGGGAGTCATGATGCCCCAGAACAACTTGCGCTCCATCACCTTGAAGCGCTCGATGCCGACGCGGTCGTCGGCCTGCGCGTGATAGACATACAGCCGCGGCAGATACAGCAGCCCGGCGAACCAGGCGACCATCGAGAACAAGTGGAGGGGTTTGATCCAGAGCATCGCGGGGCAATTGCGCGGCGGTTATGCGGCGGGCGGATGGCGATGGATTGTAGCGCATTGCTCGTATCATCCTGATACGCGCCCTGCGGGCTCGCTTTCGCTCGCGAAAAAACGCTCCGGGCGTTTTTTTGCTCGTTGGCGAATGCGCGTGCGCGTTTGGCGAACGCGTTGGCGATGCGCGTTTGCCGCTTGACCCGGCGGTCATTCCCGCATAGCATCCCGGCGCGATGAGTTTCCCTCGCATCCGCCTCGCGCCCCGCGCGCTGTTCCCGCCGTGCTTGCTGCTGCTGTCCCTATTGCTGGCGGGCGGATGCGCGCCGCTGCATGAACCCGGCGCGAGCGCGGCGCGCGAAGCATCCGCCACCGCGAAAATGCGCGAAGCAACCGACGGCGCCAGCCCATCCAGCGAATCGCCAGCGACGACGCGCGACTCTGCTGCGCCGCCCGCGCACCGAAGCGATGAAACGCTCGCCGCCGCCGAAACCCACCCGCCGACCGACACCGACGCCGACGCCGACGCCGACGCCGACGCCGACTTGTGGCAGCGACTGCGCGGCAACTTCCGCCTTTCCGACCAGCATCAGAATCAACGTCGACTGCAACATTTCGAGCAGTGGTACAGCAGTCGTCCGCGGTATTTCGAGCGGCTGATCGAGCGCGCCAAATGGTTCCTGCCGTATGTCCTTGCGCAGGTCGAGCAGCGCGGAATGCCGGCCGAGATCGCGTTGCTGCCGGCGATCGAAAGCGCGTTTCGACCGAGCGCGGTGTCGCGCGCGCGCGCGGTCGGGATGTGGCAGTTCATCGCCGCGACCGGGCGGCGCTACGACCTGCGGCAGGACTGGTGGGTGGACGAGCGCAAGGACTTGACCGAGTCGACCCGCGCGGCGCTGGACTATCTTCAATACTTGCAGCGCGAGTTCGACGGCGACTGGGAGTTGGCGCTGGCCGCCTACAACAGCGGCGAGGGCAATGTGCGCCGGCATGTGCGGCGCAATCGCGCGCGCAATCAGCCGACGCATTACGCCGCGCTGAAACTGCGCCGCGAGACCGCCGACTATGTGCCCAAACTGCTCGCGCTGCGCAACCTGATCGCCGCGCCGCGGTCGTTCGGCATCGCGTTGCCGCCGCTGCCGAACCGCGCGACGCTGGCGGTGATCGAAACCGACTCGCAGACCGACCTCGCGGTGGCGGCGTCGCTCGGCGACTTAAGCGGCGAGCAACTGCGCTATTTCAACCAAGGCTACAAGCGCGGCGTGACTTCGCCGCAAGGTCCGCATCGCCTGGTCGTGCCGGTCGAGATCGCGTCGCACTTACGCGCCGCGCTCGCCGAAATGCCGGCGCACGCGCGCCTGCGCTGGGCGCGCCATCGCGTGCGCGAAGGCGAATACCTCGGCAAGATCGCGCGCCAATACGGAGTCACGGTGGACTCGATCATCGCCGCCAACAACCTGCGCTCGAGTTTGATCCACCCGCGCCAAGCGTTGCGCATTCCGCTTAGCACCGGACGTCGCACCGCCGCGTTCGCAACCGCGTCCGCGCAACCGAATGATTCGACCAAAGCGCAACGCCAAGTCCATCTGGTCGTGCGCGGCGACTCGCTATGGCGCATCGCCCGCCGCTACGGCGTCAGCGTCGCCAACCTGGCGCGATGGAACCGCATCAGCCAACACGACCTGCTCCATCCCGGACAACCGCTGGTGGTGAAACGCTAAACGCGCGGCGAAGAAGATCGCTTACGCGCGCACACGCTCTCGCCGCAAAGCAAAAGGCTCGCTTGCGCGAGCGCAACTACCCGCGCTTTTGCTCCTTCGCGGTGAACACGCAGACCGCGGCGATGATGATCGCGATGCCGATCAGGTTGGGGACGGTCAGCACTTCGCCGAGCAGCCAGAATGCGAACACGCCGGCGGTCAATGGGTCGAGCATGCCGATCACCGTGGCCGGCAGCGCATGCACATGGCGCAGTCCGTACAGCAGCAGCCAGTACGGCAGCATGGTCGCGAACACCACGATGAAGCCGATCTGCAAAACGCTTTGGCGGCTGAACGATATTTCATGCAAGTCCAACCACGGCAACGCCGCGAGCCACACCAGCGAACTGATGAAGAACGAGTGGAAGGTGACCGCGGTGGTGCCGATGCCGCGCGACTTGCAGGCGTTGCCGATCAGGTTGTAGATCGCGAACGACAAGCCGCATGCGAGGCCAATCAGGATGCCCGGCGAGAGATGGAACAACGCGCCGCCGCGGTCCGATGACAACAAGAAGCATCCGGCTATGCTCGCCGCGACAATGAGTGCATCGACGCGCGTGATGCGTTTTGCTCCGGCGAAAAAGGAAATGATCAAGACGAAGAACGGCGCGGTGTATTCCAGCGTGATCGCGGCGGCCACGTTGATCTTGCTGATCGCAAGATAAAAGCTGACATTTACTGCGGTAAAGGCAATACCTGACGCCAGCAGCAAGGGCAGGGCATCTCTGGTCAGGCGCAACGTCTGACCGCATGACTGACATGCGGGGTGAAGCAGGGGTGTCCTGCACAGTCGGGACCGCTGCAAGTGATTTGGCAACCGCAAGTGCGGTGCATTTTTTTGGTGGTGATGAGTGCTTGTGCTGCGTTAAGACTGTGGCATGAAGACCGACGATCAGACTGATGACATTCAGGCCCCATCCAAGGCAGGTTGGCCCGCGCGCTATTTTTCGGTGATTTTTACCGCGCAGCGCACCCTGTCTGACGAGGATATGTACTGCCTGACATCCGAGCGCATGGTGGAACTGGCGCAGCAGCAGCCGGGTTTTCTGGGGCTGGAATCAGTGCGCGGCGAAGACGGGATCGGTATCACCGTGTCCTATTGGCGAGACCGCGCGGCGATCCGGGC
>JBPCXC010000119.1:0-14277 GCA_051008875.1 bacterium | reverse complement strand
GAACACCGCCGAGCGCGTGCCGAGCACCGCGACCGCGTCGCCGCCGCGCGCGCGCCACCAAGCGCGATACCGCTCGCCAAGCGACAGCCCCGAATGCAGCACGCACACGCTATCGCCCAGCCGCTCGCGCACGCGCGCCACCAGTTGCGGCGTCAGCGCGATCTCCGGCACCAGCAACAACGCCTGCCCGCCGCCGGCGACGCACCGCCGCGCCGCCTCCAAATACACCTCGGTCTTGCCGCTGCCGGTGACGCCGTGCAACAAGAACGACCCGAACCGCCCAGCGCACGCCGCGATCGCTTCGACTGCGTCGCGCTGCGGCGGGTTCAACTCGGGCGGGGCGTGATTGGCGGCGGACGACGACGGATTCGATTCGGTCGGCGCGTGATCGGCGTTGCGTTGCGCCGAGTTCGATTCGGTCTGCGCACAATCAGCGACGGACGGCGGCGGGTTCAATTCGATCGGCGTGTGATTAGCATCGCGCGGCGTCGGATTCGATTCGGTCAGCGCGTGATCAGCATCACGCTGTGCCGGGTCCAACTCGACCGGCGCGCAATCGGCGACCGACGCGGCGACCGACCGCTCCGGCGTGCGCGTTTCGATTTCGACCAAGCCCTTGTCGCGCAGTCGTCGCAGCGTCGCGGCGCTGTCGGCGAACCGCTGCGCCAACGCCGCCGTCTCGACCCAGCCGGCGCCGCGCAGATGCCGATGGACTCGCGCCTGCGCCGGCGCGCGCGCGAGCGACTCGACGGCGGCGGCGTCCGCATCGGCGCAGGCGCGCGCATAGCGGCGGCGGTTCGGGTCGGTCGGCGGCGCGCCCTTGCGCAGCGCCGCCGGCAACGCGGTTTGCAGCACCTCGCCGAGCGGATGATGGTAGTAGCGCGCGGCCCACAGCAGCAGCTCCAGCACGCGCGCGCCGAACAGGTTGTCGCGGTCGAGCACCTCGGCGATGCGCTTCAGTCGCCGCGCCGCCGCCGGCGCGCCGCTGCCGACCACCACGCCGACCATCCGGCGACGCCCGAACGGCACCTTCACCCGCGCCCCCGCGACGAGCGCGCCGCCGTCCCAGCGATAGTCGAACACCCGCCGCAACGGCACCGCGACCGCGACTTGAACGACGCCGCCGCCGTTCGGCGTGTCTTCGCCAACATCGGCGGACGCGGTTGTGGGCGCATTGGCAGGCGCTGCCGCATCGCCGGGCGCTTTGCGCTTCGGGTTACTCACAGAATTTGTGGATAACTCTGTGCATAAATCACCCGGATTTGTGGCATTGGAAATCCTGCAGGAGTGAATCGCGCACTTGGCTAAAATTTCACCAACCGCGCGGTTTTCGATGAAAAACAAGCAGTTACGCGTGCCAATTCAGGCGTAAAAATAAACATCAATGCTAAATCGCCAATCCGACCGCCGCCGCGGCGCGGCTGTGCATAACTTCGGCGTCACGGCGGCAAAAAGGGCGCGAACGCGCCGCGCGCCTCACGCCAAATCCTCGACCACCATTGAAAAAACGCCGGATTTGCGCTCCACCAGATAGCGCCGCAACGTAGTGCGGATGACCGGGAAGGCGATGTCGTCCCACGGAATCTCGCGCTCGGCGAACAGCCGCGCGTCGAGGCTCTCGTCGCCGGCGGCGAAGGCGTCCTCGCCGGTCAGCTCGGCGCGGAACATCACATACACCTGATTCGTCTGCGGCAGGTTGTACAGACCATACAACGTCTGCGCGGCGATCTGCGCGCCGGCCTCCTCGAGCGTCTCGCGCGCGGCGGCGTGCTGGATGGTCTCGCCGTTCTCCATGAAGCCAGCGGGCAGCGTCCAAAACCCCTTGCGCGGCTCGATCGCGCGCTGGCACAACAAAATGCGATCGCGCCAAACCGGAATGCAGCCGCACACCACCTTCGGGTTCTGATAATGAATCAACCCGCACGCGCCGCAAACATGCCGGTCGCGATTGTCGCCCGCCGGAGTCAGCAGCGAAACGCTCTCACCGCAATGGTTGCAATAGCGAATCGGGTTGTGCGCGGGCATGGTGGGATGATAGCCGATTGCGGTGGTTGGGGCAAAAATTGGCGGGAAATCCAGTCGCCATGGATGGCAATTTGAACGCTGGCGGGGTGGTGTGAGCAAGCCCGCGCGACTTCGTTCGCACCAACAACCAGCAGGGCTTCGCCTTGCATCACTCGCGTTCGCAAGTGTGGATTGCTCGTATCGTCCCTGATACTCGCCCTAACGGGCTCGCTTACGCTCGCGAAAAATCGCTCCGGGCGATTTTTTCCCGCTTAAAGACTGCGGGTTAATGCGCAGCGCCCCCGAAGGGCGCGCTCACTCACTCCCGCTGGCATTTACAACACCGAGCGCGTACAGTCGCCACCACCACGGGCGGTCGCGCCCGGCGCGGCCAGTCGATGAGCATTCAGATCGCCAGCAAGTTGCCCGCTGCGGGCACCACTATTTTCAGCGTGATGTCGCGCTTGGCGCGCGAGCATGGCGCGATCGATCTGTCGCAGGGCTTTCCCGACTTCGAGCCGGACGAGGCGTTGCTCGATCGCGTCGCGCATCACTTGCGCGCCGGCAAGAACCAGTATCCGCCGATGATCGGCGTGCCCGAACTGCGCCGCGCGATCGCCGCCAAAATCGCGCGCGTGCACGACGTCGCGGTCGATGCCGAGACCGCGATCACGGTCACCAGCGGCGCCACCGAGGCGCTGTTCTGCGCGATCCACGCGGTGGTGCGGCGCGGCGACGAGGTCGTCGTGCTCGACCCGGCATACGATTCCTACGCGCCGGCGGTGGAGTTGGCGGGCGGGCGCTGCGTGCATGTGCCGCTGATCGCGCCGGACTACTGCATCGACTGGGACGCGTTCGACGCCGCACTCGGCGCGCGCACCCGGCTGGTGGTGATCAACTCGCCGCACAATCCGTGCGGCGCGGTGCTGGCGACCGACGACTTGGACCGACTCGCCGACGCGATCGCGCGGCGCGACTGCCTAGTGCTGAGCGACGAAGTCTATGAACACATCATCTTCGACGGCGCGACGCATGCCAGCGTGCTCGCCCATCCGCGCTTGGCGGCGCGAAGTTTCGCGGTGTTCTCGTTCGGCAAGACCTATCACGCCACCGGCTGGAAGGTCGGCTACTGCGTCGCCGCGCCCGAGTTGACCGCCGAGTTCCGCAAGGTGCACCAGTTCAACACCTTCACCACCGTCGCGCCGATGCAGTACGCCCTCGCCGACTTCATCGCCGCGCACCCGGAGCAATACGAAAACCTGCCCGCCTTCTACCAACGCAAGCGCGACTTGTTCGCCGAGTTGATGGCGCCGTCGCGCTTCCGCCTGCTGCCATGCCGCGGAACCTATTTCCAACTGGCCGACTATAGCGAACTCCAAAGCAGCGCACTCGAAAGCAACGCCGCGCACGATCCGTCCGTCGGCGACGGCGACGGCGGCGGCGACCTCGCCTTCGCCCGCTGGCTCACCACCGAAAAAGGCGTCTCCGCCATCCCCCTGTCGCCCTTCCACCACACCCCGCCAAGCACGCCGATCGTCCGCTTCTGCTTCGCCAAGCAAGACGACACGCTGCGCAAAGCGGCGGCGGTTTTGAGCGGGGTTTGATGTATAGTATGGCTTCTCCGACCACGATGAAGAGCATGTCCAGCCAAGCCGCATTGGTGGAAGATTCAGCGGAAATCTCCGCAAACCTCGCCGAAATTCGCGCGGAGTTGCGCGAGGAGTACGACGAGAAACACCAATATCCATGGATCATCGCCTACTCCGGCGGCAAGGACAGCACGCTGGTCGCGCATCTCGTTTTTGAGATGTTGATGTCAATGCCGCCCAGCCAGCGCACTCGACCCGTCCATGTCATCGCTAACGATACCTTGGTGGAAAGCCCGCTGGTTGTTGAGCACATGATCGAAAGCGTTAAAGAAATCGGCGATGCCGCTGCTGTGTTCAATTTGCCGGTCACAACATTCATTACTCGACCAGAAGCCGATCAATCTTTCTGGGTAAACCTGATTGGCCGCGGATACCCGTCCCCGAATCAGACGTTTCGCTGGTGCACCGACCGCATGAAAATCCAACCCACCAGCCGTTACGTGAAAGAGCAAGTCGCCATCGGTGGTCAAGTAATTATGTTGTTGGGTGTACGGCGTTCTGAAAGTGCTGCGCGTAGTGCATCAGTGGCGCGTCATGATAACGGCGAACGATTGAATCCGCACGGTGATCTGGTTGGCTGTATGGTGTTTCGCCCGATTGTTGAACTATCAACGGATGATGTTTGGGAGTTTTTGTCATGCAATGCGCCACCTTGGGGCGGATCACATAAAAAACTAATCCAGCTCTATCGGGATGCTGGTGGTGGCGAATGCCCTGTGGTCACGCAGAAATCGGATGTGCCATCTTGCGGTACAAGATCGTCCCGCTTTGGTTGTTGGACTTGCACTGTGGTGGATAAAGATCGTAGTTTGGCTGGGTTTGTGGAATCTGGTTTTAACGAATTTGAGCCGCTTTTGGATTTCAGAGATTGGCTTGTTTCTATTCGCAACGAACCGCACCGCAGGCAAGCGCGGCGGCGAAATGGAAAACTCACTTTGGCGCGCGATGGCAACCTAATACCAGGGCCGTACACAATACAAACTCGCGCAGAAATTCTGCAAAAACTTGAAACGGTGCAGATAGAAACTGGTAAACAAGTGATTCGCGATGAAGAAATCAAAATGATCCGCACCATCTGGGCGGATGATTTAATTCGTCATGCTGCCGCACAATCAGTGGACATCCATCAAGTCAAAGGGGGCAAGTAAATGACTCAAAGAACTGTCGTTTTGCTAAACAATAAAGAGGGGCGCGAGTTGGTCGTGAATTCTTGCCAGCGGAGTGGGTTTCTCTTTGATGAATTCGAGAAACTGGTGCAAGCGCAGATAGAGCATTCCGGCAATGCTCAGCGTCGTCAGCTGTTCGCCGCTTTTGACGACATTCTTGACCGCATAAAGCTGGAAGAAGAGTAATCCCGATGCATCTATCCAAAATAGAATTGCGCGATTGGAAAGCCTACGCCTCGACTGATTTTGAATTCTCCGCACCTGCCAACGGGCGCAATGTGGTATTGATTGGCGCCCCCAATGGCTATGGAAAAACCAGCCTTTATCAAGCAATTATTTTGTGCCTGTTCGGACAGGGCGGACCGATATTGATTGAGAACCCGACGTTGTCCGTTGATCCGGGTTGGCAGGCAGCACCTGAAATGAACATTAAGTTGCGCTATAACGATTTCATGAAGAGGGCGTTGCATACAGGTGCGATCAATATGGGGCGAACTCAATGTTCGGTGAAACTCATATTCATCAACAACAACGGTCCTATCGAGATTTTACGCACTTGGCATTTCAATGGCGACGGTGAATTCCAGCCAGACGACGAGGAGGTGCGGATATTTGTCGGCCCCAATCGCCAGCCGCTTTCGCACCCGCATGACGTTACGACGAGCGCAGAGAAAAGCGAATGGTATCAAGAATACATCAGCCAGTCCCTTCTGTCGCGAGACATCGCGCCGTTCTTTGTGTTCGACGGCGAACAAGTGCGAGCGTTTGCCGACCGCGAAATGAAACAACAAGTATTAATCGGCATTGAGGGGTTGCTTGGCATTCCGTTGTTGCGCTCTCTATCGAATAATTTGGCGGGTTACGTCAGCATACGTTTGCAGAGAGTGCCAAACGTTACCGATGGAAGCACCAAGAAAGCCCAAAGTGAGTTAAAAAATTTGGAGAACAAGCGTGAAAAATGCGAAAGCCGCCTCGCCGATGCTTCGCGGAAACTGGCGGAATGCACGGCGGCGCGCAACAAGGTCACAGAGGAGTTGACGCAGATTGGCGTTGGGTCACAAACCCTTTCCGAAAAACATAGGAAATTGGCTGAAATCAAGAATTCGATCAAAGAGTGCGGGGCCAAACTAGAAGAGCATCTGTCGGAAGATTTTGCCTTGGCGCTTTTCGGGGCAGGCCTGAGGAAACGATTAAAAAACCGTATGAAAAGCGAGAATATCCGCGCCAAGTGGGAGTCCGCAAAAAATCAAGGCGATGGCCGCATTGAGGATTTTCTATCCGCAATAGACCGCGAAATGGACAACATCGTGCCGCCAGTCAGCGGCGAACAGCAAAATCGTGTGGTGGAAATCGTGCGCAGAGAATGGCGACATCTGTGGTTCCCGGAACCACCTAATTGTGCGAAATCCTATATGCATTCGTATCTCACCGAGCATCAGCGAACCGACGTCGCCAACAAAATCGATGTGCGCAATAGAATCGATGCGGCTAGCCTTATCGAATTGCCTGACCAAATCGATGCAAATGAAAGGACACGGAAGCGGATCGAAGATGAAATTGCACGGCAGGAGCGAATCGAACCCGAGGCAAACGCCAAACTCGAAGAACTCAGAAAGCTGAACCCTCAGATTGCTAATTTGGAAAAAAGTGCTGATGCATTGAATCGTGAGAAACAAGCGCTCGACGGCGAATTTTCCGCTAAAAGTGCAGAGGTAGCGAGGCTACTTCAACAGATCGACAGCGCGAAACCAGCCATGCGCAGAACTGAGCGAGCTCGCGCCGTCGCTAAGATGGTGAACGAGATCGTTCGAAACAGCATGCCATCCCAAATCGCAGCGATCGCTGAGAAGATGACCGATGCACATAGAGCAATTGCACATAAAGACAATCTCGTCAGTCGCATCGAAATTGCTGAAGACGGCGATGTGAAGTTGCTAAATGAGGATGGAAACAACGTCCGCAGTTCAGACCTGTCTGCTGGCGAGGAACAAATCTTCACGCAAAGCTTGTTCTCCGCTGTATCGGCAGTGTCCCAGCGAGCATTCCCTCTCGTGGTGGACACGCCGCTTTCGCGCTTAGACAACGAACACCGCATAGGCGTGCTGAAGCATTTGGCGCAACGCGGTCAGCAAGTCATCTTGTTGTCCACGGACACCGAAGTAGTCGGCCCTTATCTTCAAGCGATCGATGCCTATGTTCAAGAAAAATATTTGATTGAATTTAATGCAGATGGCACGGTCGGCAGATCTGCCGCAAGGCTAGGGTATTTCTCCGATACGGTGAATGCACAATGAACATATCCCTTGACGGACTAGCGACTTTCCGCTTTGCCCCAGACGATGAAACCGAGGGTCTGAATCAAAAACTCAAGGAGATTCTCGGTCTGCCCTATCGCTATCAACCAGCGCGGTTGGCAATCGCACGCTCGCTTGCAGACCCAACGCAGCCACAAAGCGCGGGCAAGAAATCCGGTAGGGTGATTATTTGCGACACGCTGTTCGGTTCCGCTGAATATCGGGCGGTTTGGATTGCCGCGATAGTCGAACACGCCAACGACGCGGAACTAGACCAAGCCAAACTGGCCGATTTAGTTTCTGCACATTGGCGGCGAGGAATTAAATTGCTAGATGAAGAGTGGCAGAAATCTGATCAAGACATGACTAATTTTTTAAAACGCTTGGTCGAAAGTGCGGGTTTGTCCACTGAATTACCGCCCATACCTAGCGGCTCACCTGCTGATGCTAGCGTTGACGATACAACGTCCAGCGGCCAAATCACTATTCCCCTTGGGGACGTCTCCAAAGATGTCTCTACGCAAGAAAAAATTGAATGGGGTTTGAACGGGGCAGGCGGATCTCCACACTGCGCAATTATGGGCGGCGTGGGAAGCGGCAAGACTCGAACCGCCGTGCATATGTTGAAAAGCATTCATGAGCAAGCCCCGTCTGTTCCCTTGATCGCCTTTGATTTTAAAGGCGATTTGGGATCCGGTAGCAATGCCTATCAAATTAATGATGCGTTTGGCGCGCGCACCATATCACCACCCCGAGAGCCGATTCCATTGGATGTGTTGTCACTACCTTCCAACGATGAATTTGACATTGCCAGCTCTGCTTTGAAGTTCCGCGATGCATTTACCAGCCTCACGGGCAGGCCTTTGGGTAGCGTCCAGCGCGGCGCGATTATTGAAGCGACAAAGCAAGCATTTCGAAATCATGTTCCGTGCGAACTTCAAAACGTCCGAGACGCTCTTATCTCTGTGTATGAAGAGAACGATACGAGAGAAGATGGCGTGACGGCAACTATGCGGGAGATTTGTGATTTCCCTCTTTTTAAACCAGAATTAAGCCCTGCGTCTTTTTTCCAGAACAGCTGGCTTATTAATCTGCCCCAAAGCGTTCCCGCGGATAGTCAAAAAATTGTTGTTAATCTTATATTGAATGCGCTCGACCGATATCTTAACAGTCTTGAAGATGCGAATATGGATGAGAACGGATCGCGCGGTCTGCGTGTTTTGTGCATGGTGGATGAAGCGCATCAGATTTTGAGCGGGAAACTTCCCTCCTTATCGAATCTGATTCGCATGAGTCGATCCAAAGGCGGTGCCATTATGCTGATCTCGCAATCTCCAGATGATTTTTCTGGTGTAGATCAAGATTTTCTTAATGAAATGGGGCTAATTGCAGCATTTGCCACCAACGCCAAATCGAGTAGCGTAAAGCACGTATTCGGCGGAAACACAAATCTAAGTTCACTTAAAAAATTCCAATGTGTTGTAAAACGAAGAAGCGACCAAACAAGCAAGAAGGTTCAATCTTGGTAAAGTAATTTAACTAGGCAACAACCATGATCTACAACTCCGTAATCGAAGCCATCGGCAATACGCCGATTGTGCGGTTGAATCGTGTCACCGAAGGGGTGGCGGCGAATGTGTTTGCGAAATTGGAGTTCACCAATCCCGGCGGGTCGATCAAGGATCGCATCGGGTATTGGATGATCGAGGACGCTGAGCGCAACGGCACGTTGTCGCCGGGCGGCACGATCATCGAGGGCACCAGCGGCAACACCGGCGTCGGGCTGGCGATGGCGGCGGCGATCAAGGGCTACAAGTGCGTCTTCATCCTGCCGGACAAGATGTCGCAGGAGAAGATCAAGAACCTGCGCTCGTTCGGCGCGCGCGTGGTGGTCACGCCGACCGCGGTCGAGCCGGACGATCCGCGCAGTTACTACTCGGTGTCGCGGCGCATGGCGCAGGAGATTCCGAACTCGCTGTACATCGACCAATACAACAACCTCTCCAACCGCGAATACCACTACGAGAACACCGGTCCCGAGATCCTGCGCCAGATGCCGGAGATCGACGTGTTCATCGCCGGCATCGGCACCGGCGGCACCATCACCGGCACCGGCAAGTACTTGAAGGAGCACAAGCCGGGGGTCGAGATCGTCGCGGTCGATCCGATCGGCTCGATCGTGTACGAGGTGTTCAAGACCGGCGAGAACAAGACCCCGGCGGAGGGCTACTTGATCGAGGGCATCGGCGAGGACTTCATCCCCGGCAACTACGACTTCGACCAGATCGACGACATGGTGCAGGTCGAGGACAAGGAGTCGTTCCTGAAGACGCGCGAGTTGCTGACCCGCGAGGGCATCTACTCCGGCGTCTCCTCCGGCAGCGCGCTGGTCGGCGCGCTGAAGTGGATCCGCCAGCAGGGCGCGCGGCTCGACGGCAAGAACGTGCTGGTGATCTTCCCCGACAGCGGCAACCGATACTCATCCAAAGTGTACGACGACGACTGGATGCGCGAGGCCGGCTTCATCGAGTCCAAGACCGGCACCGTCGGCGACCTGCTGCGCGCGCTCGACAAGAAGCCGGGCGATCTGCTGATGGCGAATCAAAATGACACGGTGTCCAGCGTCATCGCCCGCCTGAGCGAAGCCGGCGTCAGCCAGATGCCGGTGCGCGACGAGAACGACTGGATCAAGGGCATCGTGCGCGAGAGCGTGATCTTGAAGGCGCTGTTCAACCAACAGGTCGGCGTGGACGATTCGATCGAGGGACTGATCGACACGTCGGTCGAGTATGTCGCCGCCGGCGACTCGATCGAGCGCGTCTCCAAGTTGGTGACCGAGGGCAAGGTGCCGCTGGTGACCGACCCCGACGACGGCGACAACCTGCTCGGCATCATCACCGACATCGACCTGCTCAACTTCCTCGGCTCGCGCCACTGAGCCACCCGCGCGCGCGCTGACAATCTTTCTCGACGGTGGCGCTGCGCTTCCGCGTCCACACCACCCGCGCCGGCAACTGGTCGCCGGTCGCGCGGCTGTGGCCGCATCTGTGGCGCTATCGCCGCCGCGTCGCCGCCGGGCTTCTATTCCTGGTGCTGGC
The DNA here is from genome assembly GCA_051008875.1 of bacterium. Lineage (GTDB taxonomy): Bacteria > Pseudomonadota > Gammaproteobacteria > Arenicellales > Poriferihabitantaceae > JAHRAW01. The sequence continues at coordinate 4,066 of JBPCXC010000119.1, read as the reverse complement.
GCGCCTCGCCAACATCTCGGTGCCGCTGATCCTCAAGCGCATCGTCGACGCGCTCGACGCCGCGCCCGCACACGCATTACTGGTGGCGCCGCTGGCGTTGCTGGCCGGCTACGGCGCGCTGCGCTTCGGCGCGATTTTGTTCAACGAGTTGCGCAACGTGGTGTTCTCGCGCGCCAGCGTGCAGATCATCCACAACATCTCGGTCGAGGTCTTCCGCCATCTGCATCGCCTGTCGCTCGGCTTCCACCTCGACCGCAAGACTGGCGCGTTGTCGCGCGACGTCGAGCGCGGCACCAGCGCGGTCACCGGATTCCTGCGCATGTTCGTGTTCAGCATCATCCCGGTGGTGTTCGAGTTGTGCGCGGTGCTGCTGATCCTCGGCGCGAGATTCGACGCGTCGTTCGTGCTGATCACGCTGACGATGATCGTCATCTACGGCGTGTTCACCGTCGGCGTGACCACTTGGCGCACCAAGTTCCGGGTGCAGATGAACCAAGCCGAATCGGGCGCGAACACGCGCGCGGTGGACGCGCTGCTGAACTTCGAGACGGTCAAGGTGTTCGGCAACGAGCGCGCCGAGATCGAACGCTACGGCGACTCGCTCGGCGGCTGGGTGGACGCGTCGCAGCGCAGCAACCTGTCGCTGGCGTTCCTCAACGTCGGCCAGGGGGCGATCGTCGCCGTCGGCCTGACCGCGCTGATGATCCTCGCCGCGCGCGGCGTGGTCGGCGGCGAAATGACGCTCGGCGACTTCGTCATGGTCAACGCGTTTTTGATCCAACTCTACATCCCGCTCAACTTCATGGGCTCGATCTACCGCGACATCAACCACGCGCTGATCGACATGGAGCGCATGTTCGCGCTGCTCGACGAAGTGCCCGAAGTCGCCGAGCGCGCCGACGCGCCGCCGCTGCGCCTTGCGCGCGGCGAGATCCGCTTCGAGCGCGTCCACTTCCGCTACCTCGACGACCGCGCGGTGCTGCGCGACATCGACTTCCGCGTGCGCGGCGGCGAGATGATGGCGGTGGTCGGACCAAGCGGCTCGGGCAAGTCCACCATCTCGCGCTTGCTGCTGCGCTTCTATGATCCGGACGAAGGTTGCATCCGCATCGACGGACAGGACATCCGCGGCGTGACCTTGTCGAGTTTGCGCGCCGCGCTCGGCGTGGTGCCGCAGGACACCGTGCTGTTCAACGAGACCATCGGCTACAACATCAACTACGGCCGCCTCGGCGCCGACCAGCGCCAAGTCGAAGCGGCGGCGAAGATCGCGCGGCTCGACGAGTTCATCGCGCAGCACCCGCAAGGCTACGACATCCTGGTCGGCGAGCGCGGCCTGAAACTGTCCGGCGGCGAAAAGCAGCGCGTCGCCATCGCCCGCGCCGCGCTCAAGGGCGCGCCGATCTTAATCTTCGACGAAGCCACCTCGTCGCTCGACAGTAGATCCGAAAAAGCCATCCAAGAAGCCCTCGCCCGCGTCGCGCGCGACAGCACCACCGTGGTCATCGCCCACCGCCTTTCCACCATCGTCAACGCCGACCAAATCATCGTCCTCGACCAAGGCCGCATCGTCGAACAAGGCACCCACGACCAACTCCTCGCCCGCCGCGGGCTGTATGCGCAGATGTGGCAACTGCAAGAGGACGCGGCGGCGGAATGAATGCGGGCAAGCAAGCGACCGCCGCAAAGCAAAAGGCTCGCTTACGCTCGCGCAATGACGGCGGGGGGATGTTTTGTTGGTGTAGCGCGAGCGCAAGCGAGCCGCTTCTCGCCGTCATTCCCGCAGGGATGCGGGGAATCCAGTCGCCACGGATGGCAATCTTCAATCTGGCGCGACCGTGTGAACAAACTCACGCGGCTCCGCTCACACCACAAGCAAGCATGGCTTCGCCCTGCCTCACTCGCTCCCGCGAGTGTGGATTGCTCGTATCGTCCCTGATACTCGCCCTGACGGGCTCGCTTACGCTCGCGAAAAATCGCTCCGGGCGATTTTTTCCCGCTTCAAGACTGCGGGAATGACGGCGGGGGAGATGGTTGCGGGAATCCAGTCGCCCTGGATGGCAATCTTCACGCTGGCGCGGTGGTGTGAACAAACCGTGAGCGTTCCCGCTTACAGACGGCGAGGGAAATGATTGACGCGACCGCAACGAAATGATTCACGACCGCCAATGAACGAAGTGAAAATCCGCCCCGCGCGACCGTCCGACGCCGACGCGATTCGGCGGTGCGTCGAGGCGGCGTATCGCGGCTACATCGCGCGCATCGGCAAGCCGCCGGGACCGATGCTGGACGACTTCGACGATGTCATCGCGCGTCACGCCGTGTTCGTCGCGCAGGCGCGCGACGCGATCGTCGGCGCGCTGGTGCTGATCGATCTCGGCGACGACCTGCTGCTCGACAATGTCGCGGTCGATCCCGCTCATCAAGGCCGCGGCATCGGCCGGCGCTTGATCGAACTCGCCGAGTCCACCGCGCGCGAACGCGGCTTGGCGCGGCTGATCCTCTACTCGCACGAGCGCATGACCGAAAGCATCGCGATGTACCGACGCGCCGGCTATATCGAAATGGAACGCCGCACCGAACACGGCTACCGGCGCGTGTACATGCAAAAGCCGCTCGCTTGACGACGACCACGCATCGGCGACGGCGCATATCGGCGACGCGCATTAGCAGCAACGACGCATATCGGCGACGGCGGTGCACATCAGCAGCGACCGCGCACATCAGCGACCGCGCGCGCATCAACGGCGCATCGCATCGGCGGCACCGCACATCAGCGACCACGCACATCAACCGCGACCACACCAACCCGCCCCGCCGCGTTTGCTATACTCCCGCGCAACACTCGCGACACCCCGGGATGACGGCGGCAAGATGACGGCGACGGAACAACCGAGCGCGATTTCGCATGCGCGCTCGGTGATCGAGATCGAGGCGGGCGCGGTCGCCGCGCTGCGCGGGCGCATCGGCGCGCAGTTCGAGAAGGCCTGCGACCTGCTGCTGCGCTGCCGCGGGCGGGTGGTGGTGATCGGCATGGGCAAGTCCGGCCACATCGGCGGCAAGATCGCCTCGACCCTGGCGAGCACCGGCACGCCGTCGTTCTTCGTCCACCCGGGCGAAGCCAGCCACGGCGACCTCGGCATGATCACGCCGCACGACGTCGCCCTGGTGATCTCGAACTCGGGCGAGACGCCGGAGGTCATCGCGATTCTGCCGATCGTCAAGCGCATCGGCGTCGCGCTGGTGACGATGAGCGGCGACCTCGACTCCACGCTGGCGCGCCGCGCCGACGCGTGTCTCGACATCGGCGTCGATAAGGAAGCGTGCCCGCACAACCTCGCGCCGACCAGCAGCACCACGGCGACGCTGGTGATGGGCGACGCGCTGGCGGTCGCGGTGCAGCGGCTGCGCGGCTTCTCGGCGCAGGACTTCGCGCGCACCCATCCCGGCGGCATGCTCGGCAAGCGGCTGCTGTTGTACGCCTCCGACCTGATGCACACCGGCGACGCGCTGCCGCTGGTGGACGACGCCGCGACCTTGCGCCAACTGGTGCTGGAAATGTCGTCCAAAGGACTCGGCATGGCCGGCGTGGTCGACGGCGACGGCAGATTGCTCGGCATGTTCACCGACGGCGATTTGCGCCGCGCGTTGAACGACGAAGTGGACTTATACAACAGCAGCGCGCTCGAGGTGATGACCCCCGACCCGGTGACCATCGCGCCCGACGCGCTGGCGCAGGAGATCGTCACGCTGATGCGCCGCTTCGCGCAACGCGGTCCGCACGCGGTCAACGGCGTGTTCGTGGTCGATGCCGAACGCCGCGTAGTCGGCGCACTCAACACCCACGACTTGCTCAAGGTCGGCGTGATTTAAGTATGACGGCGGCGGCGCGATGAAAGCGGCGGCAGTTTCGCTGGCGATGAATGCGACGGTCGCGCTCGCGCTGTGCGCGACGCTGCTCGCGCTCTCGGCGTGGCTGCAGTTCGGCGTGCTCGGACGCGACGCGCGCGCGGCGACGACAACGGACGCGGACGCGCGGATCGACTATTACATCGAGCGCTTCGCC
>JBPCXC010000118.1:0-2410 GCA_051008875.1 bacterium | reverse complement strand
CCAGCGGCGAGATCGCGGACTTGAGCAGCGCCAACTTGTCGCTGACCGAGCGGCTGTCGGCGGCGACCGCGCAGTTCGAAGATGTCGCCGCCTCGCTGCGCGCCGCGCAGCAGCGACGGCGGGAGTTGGACGCGCAACTCGCGGCGCAACTCGAGGCGTTGCGCGCACGCGATGAATCGCTCGCGCAGTTGGCCGCGCAGCAGCAGGAATCGGCCGGGCGCCAAGCCGCCTCCAGCGCCGAGATCGCGCGCCTGAGCGACGCCATCCGCCAGCGCCGGGCCGAGAACGCCGCGCTGCAGGAACTCGCCGACGCCGCCGGCGATCGCTTCCGCTCGCTGCAGCAGGAATACGAATCGCTCGACGCCAAGTACCGCAATCTGGCGCGCCCGGCGCGCAGTCCGGCGGGCAAGTACGTGGTCGAGGTGCGCATCGTCGCAGCCGACGGCGGCTATCGCTTCCGCCTGCGCGAGCCGAGCGGCGGGGCGATCACCTACGACAAGGTCGAGTTGATGCTGCAACTCGACAAGTTGAAGCAAGCGCATGGGCTGAGTTTGTACACCAAGGTGGTGATTCCGCAGGACAGCGACCTGACGCATAACCGCGCGTGGCGGCTGACCGAGGAGATCCTGCGCGGCTACGACTACTACTATCAACAGCGATAGCGAATAGCGCGGGGCGATGCAATATCCGGATCGATACGCGGTCATCGTGGTCGGCGGCGGCCACGCTGGAGTCGAGGCGGCGTTGGCGTCGGCGCGGATCGGCTGCCGCACCTTGCTGGTGACGCACAACATCGAGACCGTCGGGCAGATGTCGTGCAACCCGGCGATCGGCGGCATCGGCAAGGGGCATATCGTCAAGGAGATCGACGCGATGGGCGGGGCGATGGCGCGCGCGATCGATCAGTCGGGGATTCATTTCCGCACGCTCAACGCGAGCAAGGGCCCGGCGGTGCAAGCGACGCGCGCGCAAGCCGACCGCGCGTTGTACCGGATGGCGATTCGCCGCGCGATCGAGCATCAGCCGAACCTGACGTTGTTCCAGCAGCCGGTGGACGACCTGTTGCTCGCTGGCGAGCGCGCGGTCGGGGTGCGCACGCAACTCGGCATCGAGTTTCGCGCCGACGCGGTGGTGCTGACCGCCGGGACTTTTTTGCATGGGCGAATTCATGTCGGCGACGCCAACGCCGCCGCCGGTCGCGCCGGCGACCCGCCATCGCTCGCGCTGGCGCGGCGGCTGCGCGCGATGCCATTCGCGGTCGGTCGGATGAAGACCGGCACGCCGCCGCGGATCGACGGCAAGAGCATTGACTACACCGACCTCGAAGCGCAGCCGGGCGACGACCCGCCGCCGCGATTCTCGTTCCTCGGCGGCGATGGCGAGAACGACGGCGAAGATAACGACAACGAGAACGACGGCGAAAACTACGGCGACGCGCCGCGTCCGCGCCAAGTCGCTTGCCACATCACCGCGACCAACGCCGAAGCGCACGACATCATCGCTGGCGCGCTCGACCGCTCGCCGATCTATCGCGACGCGCCAGCGATCCACGGCGTCGGACCGCGCTATTGCCCATCGATCGAGGACAAGGTGGTGCGCTTCTCCGAGCGCGACCAGCATCAAATCTTCATCGAGCCGGAAGGGCTGAACACCACCGAGGTTTATCCCAACGGCATCTCAACCAGTTTGCCGTTCGATGTCCAACATCGTTTCGTGCGCGCGATCAAAGGCTTCGAGCGCGCCGTGATCACGCGCCCGGGCTACGCCATCGAATACGACTTCCTCGACCCGCGTGGCTTGAAGCCGAGCCTTGAGACGCAATGCGTCGAAGGGCTGTTCTTCGCCGGCCAGATCAACGGCACCACCGGCTACGAGGAAGCCGCCGGGCAAGGCTTGATCGCCGGGCTGAACGCGGCGCGCAGCGCACAAGGGCGCGCGCATTGGTGGCCGTCGCGCGATCTCGCGTATATCGGCGTGATGATCGACGATCTGGTCACGCTCGGCGCGCGCGAGCCGTATCGGATGTTCACTTCGCGCGCCGAGTATCGGCTGCAACTGCGCGAGGACAACGCCGATTCGCGCCTGACCGAAATCGCGCATCAACTCGGACTCGTCGGCGCGCGTCGCTGGCGCGCTTTCACTCGCAAACGACGCGCGATCGAGTCTGAGCGCGAGCGCTTAAGCCGCACTTGGCTGCGCGCGCGCGCGGTGGATCAAGCCGCGGCGACGCGCGTGCTCGGCGCGCCGCTGCAGCGCGACGCCAACTTGCTCGACTTGCTGCGCCGACCGCAAGTCGCATACCGCGACTTGCTGCAACTCGCGCCGAACGACTCGCGCGCCGACGCCGACGACGACATCATGCGGCAAGTGCAGATCGAGGCGCGATACAGCGGCTACATCGATCGCCAGC
>JBPCXC010000117.1:0-1758 GCA_051008875.1 bacterium | reverse complement strand
CAACGGTCATCTCCGACGCGGATATCTCGCCCTTGATGCGCAGCGCGCGGTTCGCGCCGAAATGCGCGAGGTCGCCGCCGCCGCCGAGCGACACGCCGACCAGTCCCAAGTCGTCGGCGCGCGCGGCGGCGCCGTCCGGGCGGCGCTCCAACTCGCCGGCTGCGTACGCGAAACTCGCCCACAAGTCCAGCGCGCCGACCTGCCAGCCGAGGTAGGGATGGATGCTGGTCAGGCTCATCTCCTGCGTGCCGCGCAATGCGTCGCCGGCGCTGCGGTCGGCGTAGTCGATCTCGCTCTCGGTCATCGCCACCGCGACGCCCGCGAGCATATCGTTGGCCAGTCGCAGGTCGGCGCCGAGTTGCAAACTGGCGATGTCGCCGTCCCAGTCGGTTTCGCCGTGGTCGCCGCCGAGATCGCGGTAGTCGCCGCCGACCCACAACGCCGGCGTCGCGCCGCCGTCGCCGACACCGGAGAACGGCAAGGCGACGACCGAGCCGTCGAGCAAGGCTTTCATTCCGTCGCCGAAGTCGCGCCCGGCGTCAATCGCTTGTTTTTGCGACACGACCACGCGACTCATCGTCCGCGCGAAATTGAAGTTGCCGTCGCCGCCGCCGAGCCCGCCGCCGGAGACGACCTGCTCGATGCGCGCCGCGATGGACGCGTTCGAAATCTCGGCGAACGCGCGCGTCAACGCCGGCAGGCTTTCAACGACGGCGTTCTCGGCGGCTATCTCTGCGGGGGTGACGAAACTGCGCGTGACGGTGATGACGTAGGTGTGGGTCTTGCCACCAGCGGTGACGGTGATGGTGATTTCGAGTTCATTCGAGACCGCTTCGCCATTCGCGCCCGTTTCAAACATCACCATCACACCCCCAGCGCATGGTGCCGCGTCGATCATGCATGCCGCGCGGCTGTCCGGCACCGCAGTGACCGTGATGCCGGTCACGTCGCCCGCGACGGTCGCGGTGTACCGCGGAGTGAGCGGATCGAACCGGGGTTCGAGCGTGAGCGGGATATCGCTGTCGAGCGAAAGGTCGCTGAGCGTCACGTCGCCGTCGTCGTCGTTGATGGTCGTCGTGGCGGATGAGGGCGAGCCGAGGTTATAGGCCGCCGCGTTTGCGCCGATGGTGGCGGTCGCGGTCGCGGTGGCTTCCGGGACGTCGTCATCGTCGATGGCGAAACTCGCCGTCGTCGAATCCGTGTTCGCCGCGATGGTGATGGTTTGCGCGCGGTTCGCGGCGGCGACGAAATCATTCGCGCCGGTCAAGGTCACCGTCGCCGTCAGTCCGCCGACTGGCGCGGGTCGGGTGGATGTCACGGTGAAAGCAATCATCGCGCCCGCCGAAGATTCGGTGATGCTCATTTGATTCGCCACGATCGACAGCGTCGGCGTGTCGTCGTCGCTGATGGTCGCCATCGCGCTTGACGGCGAGCCGAGGTTGTACGCCGCGGCGTTGGCGTTGATCGTCGCGGTGGCGGTCGCGGTGGGTTCGCGGTCGGTGTCGTTGGCGATGGTGAAACTCGCCGTCGCGGTCAGTGCGTCTGCCAAGATGGTGATGGTTTGCGTGCGCTCGCCGCTGTCAACGAAATCATCCGCGTTGGTCAGCGTTACCACAACCGGCAAGTCATCCGTCGGCGCCGGCGACGCGGTCACGGTGAAGTCCGCGCTTGCGTCGTCGCCTTCGGTGAAGGTCGCCGCATCCGCCGCGATCGTCAGCGTCGGCGTTGGCTCCGGCGTTGGCTCGACCGGCTCGGTGG
>JBPCXC010000116.1:0-8495 GCA_051008875.1 bacterium | reverse complement strand
GCGCGGCGCCGCGCTCGGAGGTGATCACGCCGACGCTGCGCGGATGCTTCGGCAACAACTTCTTGCGCTTGGCGTCGAACAGACCTTCGTCGGCGAGTCGCCGCTTCAGTTCCTCGAACGCGCGGCGCAACGCGCCTTCGCCGGCGTCCTCCAAATACGAGACGATCAGTTGCAAGTCGCCGCGCGCTTCATACAACGACACGCGCGCACGCAGCAACGCCTTCATTCCCTCCGTCGGCGCGGTCGCCAGGCGGAGGCGGTTATGCTTGAACAGCACGCAGCGGATCACCGCGTCGCCCTCGGCGAGGGTGAAATAGCGATGCCCGGAAGCCGGCGTGGCGAGGCTGGAGATCTCGCCTTCGACCCAGATTTCGCCGTAGTTCTCGGCGAGCAGCGCGCGGATGTCGCCGACCAATCGTTTGACCGTATAGGTTGGCTGGCTCACTGGCTCATTGGGCGGCGACGACGACGGGAGACGGCTTTTTGCGGGCGATGCGGATGGGCGCGTTTTTTTGTGGTAAAATCCGCGCCGCGAAATGTAGCAGCAATCCTCGCCGCGGGCAAGGCGCCGTCGGCGGGGCGTTGTTCAAACCAACTCTATAACGTTCTGGCGTCAAGGTATCTATGCGATGGTGATTATTCGTTTGTCCCGCGGCGGCTCGAAGAAGCGGCCGTTCTATTCGATTCTGGTCGCCGACCGGCGGCGCTCGGCGCGTGGGCGGTTCATCGAGCGGGTCGGTTTCTATAACCCGATCGCGCGCGGAGCGGAGCGCAAACTGCAAATCGACACCGCCCGCGTCGACCACTGGGTCGGGCACGGCGCGCAACTAAGCGAGCGCGTCGCGCAGTTGTGCCGACAGGCGCGTCGTGAGGCGGATGCGCCTTCGGGCGAGAGTGCGACGGCGAAGGCGGACGCGGCGAAATCGGACGAGAGCACATCGGCGAAATCCGACTCGACAGAATCGAACGAGAACGAATCGGCGAAGGCGGACGCGACGGCATCGAACGAAGCCGCGCCGATGGAATCCGACGCGCCGAAATCCGACTCGACCGCATCGGCGAAATCGGACGCGGCATCGGCGTGACTCTTTCGCGCCGCGACTCGATCGCGCCGCGAGTCCGCTGCTTCTATTCGGCTTGATGTGTTTCGGGCTTGATGGAATCCGCCGCCACCGGTGTCGCGTCATGTTGCGCCGCGTCGCGTGATGTGACCGCCGAGCCATCGCGCGCGCAGTGCGACGCCGACCAGTCGCCGGTGATCGTCGGGCGCATCGCCGGTTCGCATGGCGTGCGCGGCTGGGTCAAGGTCGAGTCGTTCACCCGTCCGGCGCAGGAGATTCTGCAATACCGGCGTTGGTTGCTGGCGCAGCAACGCGATGCGGACGACTGGCGGGCGGTGCAAGTCGCGCTGACTCGCGGTCAGCCGAAGAGTTTGCTGGCGAAGTTGGACGGCATTGATGCGCGTGATGATTCGGACGCGTTGCGCGGCCAGTGGATCGCGGTCCGCCGCGCGCAACTCGCGCGGTTGGCGCCGGGCGAATACTATTGGAGCGATCTGATTGGCCTCGCGGTGATCAATCAAGACGGCGTTGAACTCGGCGTGGTCGATCACCTGCTCGAGACCGGCGCCAACGATGTGCTGGTGGTGCGCGGGCGCGACGCGGCGGATGAAGCCGGCGCGCCGGAGCATCTGTTGCCGTGGTCGCCGCAGGCGATCGTCGCGGTGGACTTAGGCAGCGGATGCCTGCGGGTGCGGTGGGATGCGCTGGCGTAACTGCCGGCGCGTTCGGGAAGTTTGTTTGGCAACGAGACAATCTGGTGGACATAGCGGTTTTGACGATTTTCCCGCGCATGCTCGATGCGGTCGCCGAGCACGGCATCGTCGCGCAGGCGCTGGGCAAGGGCGCGCTGACGCTGCGGCGGTGGAATCCGCGCGACTTCACCGAGGACGCGCATCGAGCGGTGGACGACCGCCCGTATGGCGGCGGTCCCGGAATGTTGATGAAGCCGGCGCCGCTGGCGAAGGCGATCGACGCGGCGAAACTGGAAAATCGCGGGCCGGTGGTCTATCTTTCGCCCCAGGGCGAGCGTCTCGACCAAGCGTTGCTGGCGGAGTTCGCTGAGTTGCCGGCGTTGATCTTGCTCGCCGGGCGGTATGAAGGCATTGATGAGCGCATCGTCGACAGCCGCGTCGCGCGCGAGGTTTCGGTCGGCGACTATGTGCTCGCCGGCGGCGAGTTGGCGGCGATGGTGCTGATCGAAGGCATCGCGCGGTTGCTGCCGGGGGTGCTCGGCAACGACTTGTCGGCGCGCCAGGACTCGTTCGCCTGCGCACCGCTGCGGTTGCTCGACTGCCCGCAATACACCCGCCCCGAAGTGTTCGAGGGGCGCGCCGCGCCGGCGGTGCTGCGCGGCGGCGACCACGAGGCGATCCGCCGCTGGCGACTGGCGCAAGCGCTCGGTCGCACCCGCGCGCGTCGCCCGGACTTGCTCGCCGGGCGCGAACTCACGCATGAGCAAAACGAATTGTTGAACGCATATCAATCGGAGCAGAACGATGACGAATCTTATTGAGCAACTCGAGCGCGAGCAGTTGAAGAGCGACCTGCCCGACTTCGGTCCCGGCGACACGCTTAAAGTGCAAGTGCGGGTTAAAGAAGGCAGTCGCGAGCGGCTGCAGGCGTATGAAGGCGTGGTGCTGGCGAAGAAGAATCGCGGGCTGAACTCGTCTTTCACGGTGCGCAAGATGACCGGCGGCGAAGGCGTCGAGCGCGTGTTCCAAACGCATAGCCCGCTGATCGCCTCGATCGAAGTGGTGCGCCGCGGCGATGTCCGTCGCGCCAAGTTGTACTACCTGCGCGAACGCACCGGCAAAGCCGCGCGCATCAAGGAGAAGATCCGCGGCTGATGCCGCCGCGCGCACGCGGCATCCGCCGCCCGCGCGACGCCGCCGACCACCTGCGCGGTGCCGATTGAAGTGTCCGCGAAACGATTCATCCGGTCGCGTCTTCGGTTGCGTTTGATTGCTTCGCGCTCGGCATCTTCGCGACTTCGATCTTCGCGATCATCGTTCCCGCATCCGCTCTCGATCCTCCTCGTCGCCGCGATCATCTTTCCGACGCCGACCGCGTGGTCGGCTGAATCCGAGTTGATTGCGCCGCGCGCGCCGACGCTGGCGGCGCAAGCACCAGTGTTGTTGCCGAAACTGACGCGCGTGCGGAACTTGGTGCGCGCCAATGTCCTCGGTCTTGCGCGCGAGATTCTGGAAACGCAAGGTCCGCCGCCGCGCGCGAACGACGAGTGGCTGGCGTGGGAGCGGCAGTTGTGGGCGGTGTATCGTGCGCAACGGCAGTGGCGGCGACTGCATGCGCGCGTCGCGTCCATCCCGCCGTCATTCCCCGCGGCGATCCGGCGCGAAGCCGCGCGGCAGGCGATTGATGCGCTGAACGCGTTGCAACAAGGCGCGCCGGCGCGCGCCTTGATTCGCGATCAACTGCTCGCCGCCGATGCGTCCGCCGATGCCGACAACGCGCATCATCTGCGCCATCTGCGCGAGGCGTTGATCGAGTCGTATCTGAACGATAACTTGCTCGCCGACGCGCGCATCGCGCTGGAGCGGTTCCGCGCCGACTACGGCGCACGCGGAATCAAATGGCCGTTGCTGGCCGCCGGCGTGCTGCTGCAGAGCGGCGACGCCGACGCCGCGATCAACCTGCTCGCGCCGCTCGATCAGCCGGCGGCGAAACTGCTGCGGCTGTATGCGCGCCTGCGCAATCAAACTCTGACGCCATTGCTCGCCGCCGACCGCGCGCGCGGACTGCTGCCGACGGAAGCGGATGAAACGACCGACGAAACGGTTAATAAGAAGGCGAACAACAAGCCGAATGAAACGCCGGCGGCGATGGCGTTGCGCCGCGACATCCACGCCGTGATCGCGCAAGCGCAACGCGAGGCGGGCGCGCCGCAGGCGTTCGCGGAGGCGTTGGAATCATATTTGTCGGCGACCGAATTGGAATCGGAATCCACATCATCGCCGACCGCGCGCGACATCTATCCGCGTTTCACATCGCAAGACTTGCTCGACGCTTATCGCGTCATCGCGCAACACGAAGCGAATCGCGCCGGGTTGCTGGTCGGCGATGAATCGCAGTGGCTGATCCACGCCACCGGTTTGCCGGACGACGACGCGATCACGCGCCGGTCGTTGTTCGCGCATGTCGCGTATGTCGCGCATCGCGCCGCGCCCGACGCGCAGTCGGCGTTGCGCCGCCGCGCGAGCGACGCGTATGTCGGCGCGTTGATCGCCGCCGAGCGCGCCGTGTGGATCGCGCGCATGTTTGGCGCCGACGCGCCGCTCGGCGAACTCGTCCTCGGCGGCGAAGTCGGCCTGCGCTTGGCGGCGCATGCCGTGGCGCGGGGCGACTACGCCGCCGCCGCCGACGCCAACGCGCGCATGGTCGCGTTGCCGCCGACGCTGGCGCGCGCCGACTGGCTGCTGCCCGCCGCGCGCATCGACATCCTCGCCGGCGATTATCAACGCGGCGCGGCGCGCTTGAACCAATGGATCGAATCGTTCGAGCGCTTCACGCCGGCGCAGACCGACGCGGTGCTGCAAGTCATCTTCGACCTGCAGACCGCGGCGCGCCATCGCCTCGCGCTCGTCTTGCTGCACAAGATCGACGCGCGCGCGCCGCGCGGCAAGCACCGCCGCGAGATCGCGTATTGGCTCGCCGAGTCCTATCACGCCGAGGCGCAACACCGCGTCGCCGCCGACTGGTTCTTGCACTCGGCGCTGCAACGCGCCGACGGCTTCGATCGCTGGGGCGAAGCGGCGCGCTATCGCGCGGCGGAGTCGCTGCAGCACGCCAACTTGTTCGCCGCCGCGCGACGATTGTTCGAGGACATGCTCGCCCGCGCCGACTCCGACGCGCGCCGCAACGCGGTGCAGCAGAAGTTGCAAACGTTGCATTTGCTCGAAGCCGCGTCCGCTTCGCCGCCGGCGAACGAGTGATGCCGCGCAAGCGCGAAGCCGCGCACAAGCGCAAAGCGAAGCGCACGGATGAGTCCGCGCGCACTAACGAAGACACGCGCAAGCGCGAAGTTGACCGCGACGATAAAGTCGCGCGTAAGTGCAAGCCCACGCGCACGGATAAAACTACGCGCAAGAACAAATCCGCGCACAGGAATAAACTCACGCGCAACGATGCGACCGCGCACGCCGACCGCCTTCTGCTCGATGCGTTCCTCGACGCGCTGTGGCTGCAAGATGGACTGAGCGACAACACGCTTGCGGCGTATCGCAGCGACATCGCGAAGTTTTGCGGCTGGCTGCATGCGCGCGGGCGGTCGTTGTTGCGGGTCGATGCGGCGCTGCTCGGCGAATACCTCGTCGCGCATGGCGGCGCGCATTCAAGCCGCACTTCGGCGCGCGCGTTGTCGGCGTTGAAGCGGTTCTATCGCCACGCCGTCGCCGCGGGCATGCTCGCCGGCGACCCGTGCGCGAACGCGCCGTCGCCCGCGCTCGGCAAGACCTTGCCGAAAATTTTATCCGAGGCCGAGGTCGAACGCTTGATCGCCGCGCCGGACGCCGCCGCCGCGCTCGGGCTGCGCGACCGCGCGATGATCGAAACTTTATACGCCACCGGCTTGCGCGTCAGCGAGATGATCAACTTGGAACTCGGCCAACTCGACTTGACCGTCGGCCTGTGCCGCGTGATCGGCAAGGGCGGCAAGGAGCGGCTGGTGCCGCTGGGCGACCCGGCGATCGAATGGATCGAGCGTTATCTGCGCGACGCGCGCGGCGACTTGATCGGCTCGCATCGAAGCGAAGCGGTGTTCGTCACCCGCCGCGGCGGCGCGATGACGCGCCAGGCGTTTTGGCGCAACTTGCGTCGCCATGCGCGCGCCGCCGGCATTGGGCGCGAACTCTCGCCGCACACTCTGCGCCACGCTTTCGCCACGCATCTGATTAACCACGGCGCCGACTTGCGCAGCGTGCAGATGCTGCTCGGCCATGCGAGTTTGTCGACTACGCAGATCTACACGCATGTCGCCAGCGAGCGGATGAAGACGCTGCACCGCCAGCATCACCCGCGCGGATAGCGGCTATAATCTCCGCATGCGCCGCGCAACATCGGCGCGCGAGATCATCATGCCGCCCGCCGCACCCGCCACCGAATCCAAGCACGCCGCGCACGAAGAAGAGTCGGCGCAATCGTTCGTCGAACGCGCGGGCGAACTCGCCGACGAACGCGACGACTCGACCGACGACGACTTGCGCGCGGCGCGGCGGTGGGCGCGGGCGCAATGCGGCGACGGCGACGATCTGCAGTCGGCGTTGGACGCGGGAAGGGAGGCGGTCGGGATTCTCAGGCCGCTTGGGATGGACGCGCAGGGTTTGCTGGCGGCGCAGTTGCTGCCGATCCTTCCGTTGCTGTCCGCCGCCGCCGGTGCCGATGCGAAGGGCGACGCGAAGGCCGATGCGAAGGCCAACGCGAAAATCGAAGCCAGGATCGCCGAGCGATTCGGCGCGACCACGCTTGCGTTGCTGCAACGCGCGGCGCGGATGCGGCAACTCTCGGCGTTGTCGCGTCACGGCGCGGGCAACGCCGATCCCAATGCCGACGAGGAAAACCTGCGCAAGATGTTGATTGCGATGGTGGACGATGTGCGCGTGGTGCTGATCGAACTGGCGCGGCATCTGGCGCGGCTGCATCGCGCCAAGCACGCCGACCGCGACGCGCAGATCGCGATCGCGCATGCGACCGTGGAAGTGTACGCGCCGCTCGCCAATCGCCTCGGCGTGCGCCAACTCAAGTGGCGGATGGATGACTGCGCGCTGCGGTTTTTGCACCCGGACGAATATCACCATCTCGCCGCGCGGCTACGCGAGAAGCGCGCCGAGCGCGAAGCGTACATCGGCGCGTTCATCGCCGATCTGCAACGCAAGTTGTCGCGCGCGGGAATCGCCGGCGAAGTGCATGGCCGACCGAAGCATCTGTACAGCATCTGGCGCAAGATGCGGCGCAAGGGGTTGGCGTTCGAGGCGCTGCACGACTTGCGCGCGGTGCGGATTTTGGTCGACAGCGTGGCCGATTGCTATTTCGCGCTGGCGCTGGTGCACGCCAACTGGCGGCAACTTCCGCAGGCGTTGGACGACTACATCGCGGTGCCGAAGAACAACGGCTATCGTTCGATTCACAGCGTCGTGGTCGGCCCGCGCGAGCGGGTCGTCGAGGTGCAGATCCGCACCCGCGAGATGCATCGCCAAAGCGAACTCGGCATCGCCGCGCACTGGCGCTACAAGGAGAACGTGCGCGCCGACGATGGCATCGACGACAAGGTGCGGCGGCTGCGGCAACTGCTGGAATGGAAAGCGGAAGTGCAGTACGGCGCGTGCGCGACGGATGAATCGCTGCGTGATGACGCAGTACGCGACGCTGAACAAGGCGACGATGATCGCGACGCAGAGCGCGATGTTGAACAACATGACAACGCCGAACCGCGCGACGACGATCGCGTCTATGCGTTCACGCCCAAAGGCGCGGTGATCGATCTGCCGCGCGGCGCAACGCCGATCGACTTCGCCTACGCGATCCACACCGAGATCGGGCACAGCATCCGCGGCGCGCAAGTCAACGGCCGAATCGCGCCGCTCAATCGGCCGCTGCGCACCGGCGATCAAGTCCGCATCCAAACCGCGAAGGGCGGCAATCCGAGCCGCGACTGGCTGCGCCGCGACTTAGGCTATGCGCGCACCCGCCGCGCCCGCGCGCGCATCGCGCATTGGTTCAAGCGCGCCGACCACGCGCAGCACATTGCCGACGGCCGCGCGCTGCTCGAACGCGAGTTGCCGCGCTTGGGGCTGGCCGATCTCGGCTACGACAAGATCGCGCGCGCCGGCGCGTTCAACACCACCGACGACCTGCTCGCCGCGCTCGGCGCGAGTCACTTCAAGTTGTCGCGCGCGCTGGCGCCGTTTCGGCGAGCGACTGAACGAACGACTGAACGACCGACTGAATCGCGCAAGCCGAACGCGCCGAAGTTGCGGTCCAAACCACCGCGCGCGCCCGCGTCCGGCGCGTTCAGCGTCAGCGGCGTGGACAACCTGCTGACGCGAATGGCGCATTGCTGCCACCCGATTCCCGGCGACGACATCATCGGCTTCGTCACCGTTGGCCACGGCGTCAGCATCCACCGTTTGGATTGCCGCAACATCAAGCGGCTGGATGAGCGACGGCGAGAGCGGTTGGTCGAAGTGAAGTGGCTCGCATCGCTCGCGGGGAGTGAATCCGACTAAGCCGAATTGCACCGAGGCAGAAGAATGGACTGCCGCAGCCCCCATGCCGTCATTCCGGCTTGGGCGCCGGAATCCAGATGTCCATGGATGGCGATCTTGCCGCCGTCACAAGGCATAAGAGGCTCGCTTACGCTCGCACCGCAAAGATAGGCTGGATTCCCGCCATTAAGAGCGCGGGAATGACGGCGAAGAAGGG
>JBPCXC010000115.1:0-3555 GCA_051008875.1 bacterium | reverse complement strand
GACGCGGGTGGTGTATGCCTTGGCGACGCCGAGCACGTAGTCCAAGTCGAGCGGCCCGACGCCGCTGCCGCTCGCCGCAGCCACCGCGGCGGTGTTGGCCGAGGTCACCCGCGGGTCGGTGCCGTGGTCCAAGTCGAGCAGCATGCCTTGCGCGCCCTCGAACATCACCGACTTGCGTCGCCGGCGCAAGTCGTCGAGTCGCGCGGCGACGTCACCGAGCAAGCCGATGATGTGTTCGCGTTGACCGAGGGTTTGGTCGAGCGCGTGCTGCGCGTCGATCGTTTCGGCGCGATAGTAGTTGCGCAGCATGTAGTTGTGGTGATCGCTGACTGCCCGCAAACGCTCGGCGAAGACATCCGGGCGCAGCAGGTCGCCGAGGCGCAGCGCGCGGCGCGCCGCCTTGTCCTCGTACGCCGGACCGATGCCGCGGCCGGTGGTGCCGATCGCGTCGTCGCCGCGCGCGCGTTCGCGGGCGGCGTCGAGCGCGGCGTGATGCGGCAGGATGATCGGGCAGGCTTCGCTGACCAATAGCCGCTCGCGCACCGACACGCCGATGCCTTCGAGTTGCGCGATCTCCTTCAGCAACTGCTCGATGTTGACCACCACGCCGTTGCCGATCAAGCACTCCACGCCGTCGCGCATCGCCCCCGACGGCACCAGATGCAGCACCGTCTTGCGCCCGTTGATGACCAAGGTGTGGCCAGCGTTGTGCCCGCCCTGGAAGCGCACCACCGCGTCGGCACGCTCGGTCAGCAGATCGACGATCTTGCCCTTGCCCTCGTCGCCCCACTGGGTGCCGAGCAATACCACGTTGTTCGCCATGCCGATTGCGTTGCTTGATTGCCGCCTGCGCTAGCGCACCCAATACAGCAACGCCACGCCGGCGAGCATGCTGCCGGCGCCGATGCGGCGCAAGGTCGCGTCCGCGAATCCGCCGATGCTCGCCATAAATCGCTTGAACGCGCCGGGACTGAGGAACGGAAGCGCGCCTTCGAGCACCAGATAGAGCGCGAACGCGGTCAGCAGGTCGCGCCAGTCCATCGCCTCGGCAGTCGCGCCGGTGCGCCGATCAGTTGCCGGATTCGGGCGTCGCGTTCTTGAAGTAGTTGAAGAACTCCGCGCTCGGGTCGAGCACCAGCAGGTTATCCTTGCTGTTGAAGGTCTGCTTGTAGGCGTTCAAACTTCGATACAAGTTGTAGAACTCGCGGTCCTTGCCGAAGGCGCGCGCATAGATGTCGGTGGCGACCGCGTCGCCTTCGCCGCGCAGGTGCTGGCCGTCGCGCTCGGCGTTGGCGAGCATGACTTGGCGCTTGCGGTCGGCGGCGGCGCGGATTTTCTCGGCTTCCTCCTCGCCCTGCGCGCGCAACTCCTTGGCGACGCGTTCGCGCTCGGCGTTCATGCGGTCATACACCCGCTCGCTGATCGCCGGGTCGAGATCAACCCGCTTCAAGCGCACATCAATGATCTCGATGCCGAGGGCGGCGGCGTCGGCGTCCATCGCCTGGCGCACCACATCCATGATCTTGCGCCGGTCGCCGGAGATGACCTCTTGCACGGTGCGCTGGCCGAACTCCTGGCGCAGACTATCGTTGACGCGCTGCGACAGCCGCGAACGCGCGTTCGCCTTGCGCCCTTGCAGCCGGGTGTAATATTGATGCACGTCGCGGATGCGCCATTTGACGAATGAATCCACCACCAGATTCTTCTTCTCGCCGGTCAGATACAACTCCGGATCGGCGTCCATGGTCTGCACCCGCGCGTCGAAGAACTGCACGTTGTTGATGAACGGAATCTTGAAATGCAGGCCCGCGCCCAAGTCGGATCTGACGATTTCGCCGAACTTGAAGACGATCGCCTTTTGCCGCTCGTCGATGAAGAACACGGAGGCGGACAGCAGCGCCGCGGCGATCGCGACGATGATTAAGAACACGGTAGTCTTGCCTTTCATTTAGTTTCTCCCGGTGCGGATCGCGTTGCGGTCGGAGTTGCGGCTGTCGCCGGCGGAGCGCTCGGCGCCAGACGGGCTGGTCGCGGATTGCCCCGGCGCGCGCGCGCTGCCGCCGGCGCGGTCGCGGATCAACTGGTCGAGCGGCAGATACATCACGCTGTTGCCGCCTTGCTGATCAATGATCATCTTGCTCGAGTTGCTCAGCACTTGCTCCATCGACTCAAGATAGATGCGGTCGCGCGTGACCTGCGGCGCCTTGATGTATTCGCCGAGCACTTGCTCGAAGCGCGCCGCCTGACCATCGGCGCGCGCCACGGTCGCCTCTTTGTACGCCTCCGCCTCTTGCAAAATGCGCGCCGCGAAGCCGCGCGCCTTGGGGATGATGTCGTTGGCGTAGGCTTGCGCCAGATTCTTGATGCGCTCCTCGTCCTCGCGCGCGCGCACCACGTCGTCGAACGCGTTCTTCACCTGCGACGGCGGCTGCGCGTTCTGCATCTCCACGGTGCGGATGTTGATGCCGGTCTCGTAGCGGTCGAGGATCTGCTGCACCAACGACTTGGTCTCGGCCGCCAGCCGCGCGCGCCCCTCGGTGATGGCGAAGTCCATGGTGTTGCGCCCGACGATCTCGCGCACCGCGCTTTCGGTCGCCTGGCGCACCACGGTCTCGGCCATGTTGCGGTTGTTGAACTCGCTGACGTTGAACAGCAGCGCGGTCGGGTCCTTGATGTCGTATTGCACCGCGAACTGGATGTCGATGATGTTCTCGTCCTGAGTCAGCATCAATGCCTCGCGCGGCACCGAGGACAAGTTGCTCGTGCCTTTGCGATAGCCGACCTCGACGGTGTTGACGTTCTGCGTGTTGATCACCACGATCGATTCGATCGGCGTCGGCACATGCCAGTGCAAGCCGGCGTCCTTGGTCTCTTGGTATTTGCCGAAGCGCATTTCGATCGCTTGCTCGCCCTGATCAACCGTATAGACGCCGCTGAACAGCCACACGCCGACGACCACCGCCAGCACCAAGCCGATCATGCCGCCGGGCAGATTGAACGATCGCGCGCCGCCGTCGCCGCCGCGACCATTGCCACCACCGCCGGAGCCGCGCCGACCGCCGCCGAGCAAGGCATCCAAACGGCTTTTGGCGTCGCGGAAAATTTCATCGAGATCTGGCGGAGCCGCGCGCTGACCGCGCCGCTCGCCGCGCGGGCGGTCGTGCTGATCCCACGAATCGTTGTCGTCGGAGCCATCCGCTCCGGGTTTGTTCCAAGGCATGTATCCGCCTCCAGTGAATCAAAAGCAGTGAATGAAAATGGCCGTCTTGCGGAAGGCCGTCTCGGTGTCATCCGGCGACGCGCGCTATTTCGCTGTCTAGTCGTCCCGGCATTTCTGCCGCGCGCGCGGCGCAACGCATTCGTGGAGTATAGCACGGCGGCGGGGGCGCGCGCGCAATCGAGGCGCGATCATCGCGCCCGGGCGAAATGGGAGGCGCGACCATCGCATCCGGGCGAAATCGGGGCGCGATCATCCCGGGCCGCGTCCCCCCCGCGCCGCGGCGAAATGCGCCAGCGCGGCGCCGTCGTCGAGGGCGCGGCGGGCCTGCTCTGCGC
>JBPCXC010000114.1:0-2858 GCA_051008875.1 bacterium | reverse complement strand
GATTAAGGTTGCGGTGATCATGGGGATGGTCTCCGGTTGGTGTGATGGGTCGGGGTCAAAGTCGGGCGAGGATATAACACACCGCCAGCATCGAAAGCAAGCAAGCCTTCGGCTTGCCTCACTCGCGTTCGCGAGTGTGGATTGCTCGTATCGTCCCTGATACTCGCAAAGACGGTAGGGGAGGTTGTTTTTTTGTTGGTGTATCGCGAGCGTAGCGAGCCATTTGCGGTAGTGCGCCGGCGAGGGCGCGCTCGCTTAACAAGCGATCACTCCGACCACAGCCCGGCGTATTCCGGTCGCGACTCGAGCCAACTTCGGTCGGCGGCTTCCATCTCGAGTTCCATCCTAATCAGTCCGGTCGAATCGGTGCGTTCGTCGAGCACTGCGCAGCGTTGATACAGTCGCGCGCGCAATGCGCCGGCTTGCGGCTGCAGGCGCAGGGTGTATCGTCGCCGGCGTTGGCCGAGGCGTTCGCCGAGTGCTTGGCGCAGCAACTCGGCGCCTTCGCCGGTGCGCGCCGACAGCCACACCGCGTCGATCAGTCCGTCGGCGCCGCGGCGGACGCGGGCGCGCGCGCCGATGCGATCGATCTTGTTGTTGACTTGAATCACCGGCACGTCGGCGGCGCCGATCTCGTCCAGCACCTCCGCCACCGCGGCCTTGTGCTCGGCGCATTCCGGGTCGGCGCAGTCGTTCACCAGCAGCAGGCACGACGCGCAGCTAAGTTCCTCCAAGGTGGAGTGGAACGCGGCGATCAAGGCGTGCGGCAGTTCGCGGATGAAGCCGACCGTGTCCGACAGCACGGCGGCGCCGAAGCCGGGCAACTCGAGGCGGCGCATGGTCGGGTCGAGGGTGGCGAACAATCGGTCGGCGGCGCGCGCGTTGCCGCCGGCGACGCCATCGGCGCGGTCGGACAGCAGGCGGTTGAACAGCGAGGACTTGCCGGCGTTGGTGTAGCCGACCAGCGACACGGTCGGGATCGCGGCGCGGCGGCGCGCGCGGCGGCGCAGGTTGCGCTGCGATTCGACTCGCCGCAGCGCGCGGGTCAGCGACTTGATGCGGATGCCGATCAGCCGGCGGTCGGTCTCGAGTTGGGTCTCGCCGGGACCGCGCAGGCCGATGCCGCCCTTTTGCCGCTCGAGGTGGCGCCAGCCGCGCACCAGGCGGGTGGAAAGGTGCGTCAGTTGCGCCAACTCGACCTGCAGTTTGCCTTCGTTCGAGGTCGCGCGCTGGGCGAAGATGTCGAGGATCAGACTGGTGCGGTCGAGCACGCGGCATTCGACGATGCGCTCCAAGTTGCGCTCCTGCACCGGCGACACCGCGTGGTCGAAGATCACCAAATCGGCGCCGCGGCGCTTCGCCAACTCGCCGATCTCGCGCGCCTTGCCGCCGCCGATGAAGGTCGCCGCGACCGGCCGCGCACGGGTCAGCACGACGCGCTCGCACACCGCAACGCCAGCGGAACGCGCGAGTTCCTCGAGTTCGCGCAGCGGCGACTCGTCGACGACGCGCTGCAACTGCGTCACCAGAATCGCCCGCGCCGCGGTGGTTGCCGCGGTGGTCGCCGTGGCACGCGCGCCACCTGCGGACGGACCATCCGCGCGGCCGGACTCGGGCGGGTCGGGCGGGTTAAACAGAAGCGCCTCTATGCAACATGCGTCGCATCATCGCGCCGCATACGCCGCGCACGACTCGCTCAATAGTTCTGCTGCGGGTCGCGCGGCGGGTTGTATTGCGGATCGCGCTGCGCGCTGCTGTATTGCGGGTCGCGTCGTTGCGCGTGGTCGTCCGAGTCGCCGCTGCCGTGATACGGAATGCGCACGCTGCGCGACGGCACGATGGTCGAGATCGCATGCTTGTAGATCATCTGGCTGACGCTGTTGCGCAGCAGCACGACGAACTGATCGAACGACTCGACTTGGCCTTGCAACTTGATGCCGTTCACCAGGAAGATGGATACCGGAACCCGCTCTTTGCGCAGGATGTTCAAGAACGGATCTTGCAATGCAGTTCCTCTTTGTTGAATCATTTTCATCACCTTTTTATGATTGGATTGGATTCGATTTGCGAATGGTCGGTTATAGCATAAAACGATTTCGTCGGCAAATGCTAGTCGGTCTCGCGCGCGATCGCGGCGACCATGTCGCCGGGGCGCACCAGTCCGAAGTGGTGGCGGCCGAGCAGGATGCCGCCGATTGGTGCGTCCAGCACCGTCGGCGGCTCGGCGCTGCGCTCGACGGCGTAGATCCGCGCCAGATCTTGCCCGGCGCGGACTGGGTCGCCCGGGTCGGCGAGCAACTCGAGCAGCCCGGCGCGCGGCGCGACGACGAAGCCGTCGGCGCGCATCTCCAAGCGCACGCTGCGGCGCGGCGTCGGCGCGCGGCGCAGGATGCCGGCGTGGATCAGGAAGTTGTCGATGCCGCGGCGCGCGATCTCGCAGGTGTCGGCGGAGGTGGTGCCGCCGCCGCCGAGTTCGGTGGTGACGAACACCTTGCCTTGCGCCACCGCGACTTCGTCGTACATCCCGGTCGCGCCGCTTAAGTCCCAGCGCATCACGCTGTACGGCGCGGCGAACGCGGCGGCGGCGGCTTCGTGGCGGGCTTGCTGCGCGGCGTCGTCGAGCGCGTAGGCGGAGGCGAACGGCACGAAGCGCAATGTCTTGCCGCCGGAATGCACATCCAGCACGAACTGCGCCAGCGGCAGCAGGTGGCGGGTGAAATAGTCCGCCATCTTCTCGGTCGGCGTGCCGTCGGCGCGACCGGGGAACACGCGGTTCATGTTGCCGCGGTCGCCGTCGGCCGGCGCCGAGCGCGTGCCGGCGCAGAACGCCGGGTGGTTCATCATCGGCACGACGATGA
>JBPCXC010000113.1:0-1725 GCA_051008875.1 bacterium | reverse complement strand
GCGCAAGCCGCGCCAAGCGCACATCGCGCGGCAAGCCGAGCGGATATTCGCCGCCGGCGATCGCCGCCGGCGCGTCGTCGCCGGCGGCAGCGGCGTCGCCCCCCGGTCGCTGCGTCGCTGTCGGCGGCGCATCGTACACGCAGCGAAAACCGAGATGATGGCTGCGCGTGTTCGCCGGAATCGGCAGCCACGCCGCGTTCAATGCATACAGCGCGCGCGCGCGCGTGCGCACCGCCGGCGCGCCATGCGCCGCGGTTTCGCGCAAGTCCGGCGGCGCTTTGATACTCCCTGCGCTCCACTCCATCGCGTTGCTGTTCAAGTCGTGCACGCCTTGCGGCGAATCCGACTGTGGATGCGTGCCGCAGGCGCGCGCGGCGTTGCGCCAACTGTCGAGATACGGCCACGCCGCCGCATCGAACGCGTCGCCCCAGGCATACAACCGCCCGTCGGCGCCGCCCGCCGCGGCTTCGAGTTCCTCCGCCCACGGCACGCGCCCGCCGAGCGCCGCGCAATACTGCGCCGCGCCGGCGAAGTCCACCCCGGTCGCGGGCGAGTTCAGCAGCCCGGCGATGCGATGCCCGCTGGAAGTGCTGACCGGCGCCGCGCGCGACTGCTGCGCGGACGACGCCTCCGCGTTCTGCCGCGTCGTCCAGTTTGCGAATCGCTCGAAGTCAATCTGGCGCACTTCGCAGCGATCAATCCAAAACGGCGTCAACTTCACCCGCCGCGTTGGATGCGCCAGACGCAACTTCAGTTCGCGCCCGAAACTGCGCGACTCGATGCTGTCGAGCACCGCCGCATCCACCGCCCGCGCGCGCTCGCTGGCGGCGGCGCGAATGCCCAATTCGACGCTGACCCGATCGGCGCGCCACGAATGCAGCAACGGACGCGCCAGCAACGCCACCGCCGCAGCCACTGCTAACACCGCCGCGGTCGCCGCCAACCCGCCGCCGACGGTGATGCGCGAGCGACTCACCGCCGCGACGCGCCGGCGCCGAGCCAGCCGCGGGTTAGCGCGAGCAGCAGCAGGCCGATGGCGAGGGCGGCGTATAGCGAGACCAGCCAGCCGCGCGCGCCGAAGGCGGATTCGGCGTAGCGCGAGAACACCGCGCGTCCGTCGAGGCGCAGCCGGTTGGCGTCGGCTTGCGCGTGCAGGTTGCCGCGCGCGTCGAAGTCGGCGAACACGAAGCCGACGATGAAGTCGTCCAGTTGCGGCGAGATATACGCCACCGCGCGCCAGCGCATCGCCTCGGCACGGCGCGGCTGCGGCGGCATCAGCAGCACCGAGCCGGGCGCCAAGCGAAGGTCGAGTCCTTGCCAGATGCCCGGATACGCGTTCAGCGCGAGCGCGACTCGTCCGCGCGCGGGCAAGTCGCCGCCGCTTTGGTGCAAGCCGACGGTTTGGCTGGGTTGATTCGGCGCGACCACCAGCACCGCGTCTTCGCGCGCCGCGTCGGTTTCGGTTTCATCCGCGCGCAATGTCAGCGTGCCGGGCGCGTTCGACTCGGCGTCGCGCTCGGCTTGCCGGGTCAGACCGCGCAGCGCGAAATGCACCGCCAGTTCGCGCGCCACCGCGCGTTCGGCTTGGGTCAGTTTCGGCGGCGTTTGGAAGGCCGCCATCAAGCGCACGGAGAAGGTCGCGATCTGCGCGCTCGGCGAGCCGCCGGCGTCGAGGGTGTCCTGTAGTTCGCCGAGATAGTGCAGCATCGCCGCGAACATCGCGTC
>JBPCXC010000112.1:0-7967 GCA_051008875.1 bacterium | reverse complement strand
GTGGTGATGCGCGGCGCGCTCGCGCGGCTGCATCGCGCGCTGGCGCAGTTCATGCTCGACCTGCACACTGGCGAGCATGGCTACGAAGAGACCATGGTGCCGGTGCTGCTCAAGCCGGCGACGTTGTACGGCACCGGCCAGTTGCCGAAGTTCGCCGACGACCAGTTCGCGACGCAGGGCGAGCCGACCTATTATCTCGCCCCGACCGCCGAGGTGCCGCTGACCAATCTGGTCGCCGGGCGCATCGTCGAGGCGCATGAACTGCCGCTGCAAAAGGTCGCGCACACGCTGTGCTTTCGCCGCGAGGCCGGCTCGTACGGCAAGGACACGCGCGGCATGATCCGCCAGCATCAGTTCGAGAAGGTCGAGTTGGTGCACATCGTCGCGCCGCACCAATCCTACGACGCGCTGGAGCGGCTGACCGCGCACGCCGAGGCGGTGCTGCAGCGACTCGAACTGCCGTATCGCGTGGTCGTGCTGTGCAGCGGCGACATGGGCTTCGGCGCGGCCAAGACGTATGACATCGAGGTGTGGATTCCAAGCCAGAAACGCTATCGCGAAATCTCGTCGTGCAGCAACTGCGAGGCGTTCCAGGCGCGCCGGATGAAGGCGCGCTGGCGCAACCCCGACAGCGGCAAGCCGGAGCCGCTGCACACGCTGAACGGCTCCGGCGTGGCGGTCGGGCGCGCGCTGGTGGCGGTGATGGAGAACGGCCAGAACGCCGACGGCAGCATCAATGTGCCGGCGGCGCTGGCGCCGTATCTCGACGGCTGCACCGAAATCAAGCCGGAATAGGGCTCGCCCGTGCCGGACGCGAATGTCCGGATTCGCCCAGTGATTCTCGCGGTGTTTCCCGCCGGTTGCGCCGAGGTTGGGAAATCGCTGGACATTCGCGCCGAAATCGGCTTACAATTCGCAATAATCGCCCATTGTCGGCGTCCTGTTTTTGCGGATGTTCGTTACTGTTCGCAGGCGTCCGATGGAATGTGAAATGTGAATGTCGTGAAATCGCAATCCTCCACCGTTGATTCATCTTCCGCCGATAGCCGCTTCGGGCATGCGGTGATTGCGGCGTTGTGCGCGTTGTGCTTTTCCTTCGTTGCGGTGGCCGACGATTCAATCGCGCCGATCGATAACCTCGATCATCTGCTGTCCGCCTATCAATCGCAGGGCTTGCAGGTCGAGCGGCTGGGCGCGACCTGGGAAACCCAGCGCGGCACCTTGCGCGTCGGCGGCGACTGGAGCAACTTCGGCGCGCGCGCCGCCAGCCCGTTCGATCACGCCCGCAGCGCCGGGCAAATCACCTGGCGCAGCCGCAACGGATTCTCGATCGCGCTGGAGGAGCCGGTCGGCGGCGCGGCCAATCCCGACCGCGGCGACGGCGCGATCAACGACGACATCGAATCATTGCAGGCGCTGACCGACGGCTCGCCGAACCTAGTGCTGTCGTGGCAGGGCGGGCTGGCCGAGGAGGCCGGCGCATACAAAGTCTCCGCGCTCGGTCGGAGGCTCGACCTGAACGGCGCGCACAACGGCGTCGAAGTGGACGACCGCGCGCTCGGATGGGGCTTGAACCTGGCCGGCGGCTGGCGCTTCGGCGACTTGTTCGCCGCACTCAGCGTGACCCTCGGCAACGGCATTGACAGTTTGCTGCTGCAGCGCTTCGGCAGCGACGTCGCGGTGTCGCCGTCGGGCGAAGTCGAGACCCTCGAGTCGTTGAGCATCCTGCCGAGTTTGAACTACAGCCTCGGCCAGAACGCCGACCTGCACGTCGTGCTCGGCCGCTATCAAGCGCGCGACGAAACCGCCATCGGCATCGACACGCTCGACACCATCAACCTCGGCTACACTTGGAGCCCGTGGCCAAGCGCGAAGATCGGCATCGAAGTGGTTGGCAAGAACGTGCAAGGCACGATCGATGACGGAGATTCCGCCGAAGTCAAAATCGGCGCCGAAAAACGGTTTTAGGTCGTAGCGAAGTTCCAGCGATCGCGGGACGTGGTCGTTGTCTCGCCAAGCGATTTACGGACAGCGGTTCGCAGAAAGCGGTTTTTGCTTGTTCGGTTTTCCTTACGCGGTTTGTCCACGCAGTTTCGTTCGCGCGAATTCCCCATTTGCGAGTGGATGATTAGCCGACCGCGGGAATCTCACCGTATCGTCGGCTGAATCGTTTTTGCACAGGCGCGTAGGGAGGCGCTTCCCGATCTTGTGCGCGAGTCGGCTCGCCGCTCGGTCGCGGCGCGCTCGCGCGGGTTTCTTCTCGTATCTCCTCACGCGGTTTTTCGCGCATCTCTTCGCGCGTCTCTTTACGCATCTCATGCCGCGTATCTTCCCGCGTGATTTCCCGCGATGTCGTGTCCCGCGCCGGCTGCATTGCCGCTGCGCGTGCATCTGATTGCGCGGTATCGGCAACCGCGACCGCAGCTGGCGAATCCGCCGCCGCGAATGGAATCGGCGTCGGCGCGTCATCGTGCTGCGGCGTGATCGGCGTTGGCGCATCGTTACGCTGCGGCACAATCGGCGGCGTTTGCGGCGATCGCGGTTGCGCGAGATTCGATTCGCGCTCGGCGTTGGAATCATCGCCGCGGTTATGACTCACATCAGCGGCGGCCCCGCGTTGCGATGCCGGCGCGCGTCCGCGATCCGAACCGCGTCCACGTTCCGGCCCGCGTTCGCGGCGAGTGCGGTCGCGCGGCGGGCGGCCGCGTTCGATTGGCGCCAGCAGTTCGGGGCCGATTTCGCGGCGCGGCAGGGCGTGGCCGATTTGCTGCTCGATGTCCATGATCGAATAGGCGTAGCGCTCGCAGACGAAACTGATCGCCTCGCCGCTGGCGCCGGCGCGGGCGGTGCGGCCGATGCGGTGGATGTAGTCGTCGGCGTCCTGTGGCAGGTCGAAGTTATAGACTTGCGCGACCTCCGGGATGTGCAGCCCGCGCGCGGCGACATCGGTCGCGACCAGCACCTTGCGCTCGCCGGACTTGAACGCCTCGAGCAGTTGCTCGCGCTTGCGCTGCGGCACGTCGCCGGACAGCGCGCCGTTGCCGATGCCGTTGGCGGCGAGCACGCCGGCGACGCGCTCGACTCCGTGGCGGGTGTTGACGAACACCAAGATACGGCCGTGCTCCTCGCGCTTGAGCAGATTGACCAGCAGTTTCAACTTCTCCTCCTCGGCCGGATAGAAACTATATTCGGTGACCTCGTCCACCACCACGCTGTCGGTCTCGATCTTGATCTCCTCGGGGTCGTTCATGTGTTCGTAGGCGAGATCCATCACCTTGAACGACAGCGTCGCCGAGAACAGCAGATTGAGTCGCCGCTCGGCGGGCGGCATGCGCCGAAGCAAAAAGCGGATGTCGCGGATGAAGCCCAAGTCGAACATCCGGTCGGCCTCGTCCATCACCGCGACTTGCGCGTGCTTGAGGTCGTACAGCCCTTGGCGGAAGAAATCAATCAGGCGGCCGGGCGTGCCGATCAGGATGTCGGCGCCGTCGGCGAGCATCAGCCGCTGCTCGTCGTAGCCGGTGCCGCCGTAGATCAGCGCGAGCGAGAGTCCGGTGTGGCGCGACAGGATCGCCGCGTCGTGGTGGATTTGGATCGCGAGTTCGCGCGTCGGGGCGAGGATCAGCGCGCGCGGCTGGGTCGCCTGGCGCGCCGGCGCGGCGGGATGGGTCAGCAAGTAGTGGCAGCACGCCAGCAGGAACGCCACGGTCTTGCCGGTGCCGGTCTGCGCCTGCCCGGCGACATCCTTGCCATCGAGCGCGGACGGCAGGCAGGCGGCTTGGATCGGCGTACAGCGGGAAAAGCCGGCGTCGCGCAGCCCCTGCTGCAGAGATTCCTCGAGGTCGAAGTCGATAAATCGTTGATCGGTAAGATGTTTTTCGGTCATATTGATGCGAATCCCGGCATTGGGCGCGACTTGCCCGGAGCCGTGGTTTTACAGTAGAATGCGTGGACGGTCATGCGCTTCGGCGAATCCCCGCTTCGGCGTCGGCGACCGTTTTGCGCTTCGGGTTGAGTTTCGTACTTCGCGTACTTCGAGTCGAAGTTTCGATCGAGCGAAGCCACGATAGTGTATCATCGGTTCATCGTTGGAAAAGGTTTTCCAACCCTTGTGTTTTCCCGAAATGTCTTGCGAAATATGTCTTCCAAAATCATGCATGTCAGCGACGCCTCGTTCGAGGCGGATGTTCTAAACGCCAGCGGTCCGGTGCTGATCGACTACTGGGCGGAATGGTGCGGCCCGTGTAAAATGATCGCGCCGATTCTCGAGGAGTTGGCCGATGAGTTCGGCGACCGCGTGCGCATCGCCAAACTCAACATCGACGACAATCCCGAGACGCCGCCGAAATATGGCATCCGTGGCATCCCGACTTTGATGATCTTCAACAACGGCAACGTCGAGGCGACCAAGGTCGGCGCGGTGTCGAAGGCGCAACTGGTGGACTTCATCGAGCAGAATGTCGCCGACCGAGCAACCTAACACAACGCCGCCTGAAAATCGAGCGAATTCGCCCGGCGCACGCTGGACATTCGCGCCAAAGCAGTATATAGTGAGCGTCCGCACAAGTCGCGCCGACCGGCAGCCAAGCCAACCGCGATGGAATCTGTACTGTTGCTGTATCTGTAATGTGTAATATTTAATGTGTAATCTGTAATTTAATCTGTAACGCGCAACTGCGACCCAGTTGTGATTCAAATGGCGCGACGCGGCCGCGATGGCTGCATCGAAATCCGAATAACCCGTTCCTCCCGTCTGTTTTTCCCATTCCCTTCTGTTCCGCTTAACTCACCCATCCCGTCGGCGGCGCACGATCTTGCGCGCGCGCGGGATGCAACCACCTTCCCGCCCATGGCAATCAGTCTGACCGAACTTAAATCCCAGTCCCCCAACGAGTTGATGGAGGTCGCGCACGCGTTGCAACTCGACAACATCACCCGCCTGCGCAAGCAAGACCAGATTTTCGCGATCCTCAAGGCGCATGCGCGCCAGGGCGAGAAGATCATCGGCGAGGGCGTGGTCGAAATCCTGCAGGACGGCTTCGGCTTCCTGCGCTCGGCGAAGTCGTCCTATCTCGCCGGACCGGACGACATCTACATGTCGTCGAGCCAGATCCGCAGATTCAACCTGCGCACTGGCGACACCGTGTCCGGGCAGATTCGCCCGCCGAAGGACTCGGAGCGGTACTTCGCGCTGTTCAAGGTCGAGGAGATCAACTTCCAGGTGCCCGAGGAGGCGCGGCGCAAGATCCTGTTCGAGAATCTCACGCCGCTGCATCCCGACGAATGCCTCCGCCTCGAGCGCGAGAACGGCTCGAGCGAGGACTTGACCGGGCGCGTGATCGATCTGGTCGCGCCGGTCGGCAAGGGGCAGCGCGGTCTGATCGTGTCCGCGCCGAAGACCGGCAAGACGGTGATGCTGCAGCAGATCGCGCAGTCGATCGCCGCGACCAATCCGGAGGTGACGCTGATGGTGCTGCTGATCGACGAGCGTCCCGAGGAGGTCACCGAGATGGTGCGCACGGTGCGCGGCGAGGTGGTCTCCTCGACCTTCGACGAGCCGGCGGCGCGCCATGTGCAGGTCGCCGAGATGGTGATCGAGAAGGCCAAGCGGCTGGTCGAGCACAAGCGGGACGTGGTCATCCTGCTCGATTCCATCACCCGCCTGGCGCGCGCGTACAACACCGTGGCGCCGTCCTCCGGCAAGGTGCTGACCGGCGGCGTCGACGCCAACGCGCTGCAGCGGCCGAAGCGATTCTTCGGCGCCGCGCGCAACATCGAGGAGGGCGGCAGTTTGACCATCATGGCGACCGCGCTGATCGACACCGGCTCGAAGATGGACGACATCATCTACGAGGAGTTCAAGGGCACCGGCAACCTCGAGATCCATCTCGACCGGCGCATCGCCGAGAAGCGCGTCTATCCGGCGATCAACATCAACCGCTCCGGCACGCGCCGCGAGGAGTTGCTGACCGACCCGACCGAGTTGCAGAAAATCTGGCTGCTGCGCAAGTTGCTGCATCCGATGGACGAACTGCAGGCGGTCGAGTTCCTGATCGACAAACTCAAGGCGACCAAGTCCAACGCCGAGTTCATCAAGTCGATGAATCGCTAAGGCGCATCGCCGTTGCGCGAAGGCATCGCCGCAACGCGAATCCCGCGACTTGATTCGCGGCGCGTCTTCCGCTACCATCGCCGCCGCGCGAACCGCCCATCAACCGAGGTCCAGTCCAATGAAATCCGGCATCCACCCCGAATACACCGACATCCAGGTCGCGTGCGCCTGCGGCAACGCCTTCGAGACCAAGTCCACCCTCGGCAAGGCGTTGCAAGTCGAGATCTGCTCGGCCTGCCACCCGTTCTACACCGGCCAGCAGAAGATCGTCGACACCGCCGGCCGCGTCAGCCGATTCAAGGCGCGCTATCAGCGAAACTAGCGCGCGGTTTCGATGGAGGTTGCGAATGGAGATTGCGCCGACGCCGAGCGACGCGTGCGATTTCAAACGACCGGGATTTTCGCCGCCGTCCGGCGGCTCGTCGCATCGTTCACCTTCTCTTCGTTCTTCCTTGCGTCGTTCGCCCTCGCATTCTGCGCGGTCGCCCAGGCCGACGCCCGCTGGGCGCACATTGACGGGGTCACCGACGGCGACACCGTGACCCTCGCCAGCGGCGAGGCGATTCGCCTGATGGGCATCGACGCCCCCGAAGGCAAGCGCGTCGCGGTGGCGCAGCCATTCTACTTGGAGGCCAAGCAAGCGCTCGCCGAGTTGGTCCAGGGCCGGCGGGTGAAGATGGTTCAAGGCACCTCCTTGGTCGGCGTATACGGGCGCACGCTGGCGTATCTGCATCTGCCCGACGGCACCGATGTGCAGCGCGAGATGCTGCGCCGCGGCTATGCGATGATGACGGCGTATCCGCCCGATCTGAATCATCTGCACGACTATGGCGTGGTCGAGGCCGAAGCGCGGCGCAATCGCGTCGGCCTGTGGGGGCATCCGTATTTCGCGGTGCAGCGGATCGGGCAAGGCGCGGCGATCCAAGGCGGGCCCGGGCGCATCGCCGGCGTGATCACCGCGGCCTCGGCGACCGGCACCCGCGTCGAGATCACCGTCGAGGATCGCCTGAAGATTCAGATCCTGCACGCGTTTTGGCAGAAGTTTTGGCCGGGGCAGGACGCGCAGGCGTGGATCGGCCAGCGCGCGCTGGCGCAAGGGCGGGTGAAATCGAAGTCGATGACGATGCGGATTCGCCATCCATCCATGCTGAAGATCGGCGCGCAGGCGAATGAATACGCGGATGAATAGCAGCGAGTTGTTCGCGCGCGCCAAGCGCGTCATCCCCGGCGGCGTGAACTCGCCGGTGCGCGCGTTCAAGTCGGTCGGCGGCGCGCCGGTGTTCATCCGCGACGCCGCCGGCGCGCATGTCCGCGGCGAGGACGGCGCGCGATACATTGATTACGTCGGCTCGTGGGGCGCGATGATCGTCGGCCACGCCCATCCGCGCGTGGTGCGCGCGGTCGCCGACGCCGCCGCCGGCGGGTTGAGTTTCGGCGCGCCGACCGTGCTCGAGACGCGCATGGCGGAGTCGATTTGCGCGCAACTTCCGTGGCTCGACAAGGTGCGCATGGTCAACTCCGGCACCGAGGCGACGATGAGCGCGATCCGCCTTGCGCGCGGCTACACCGGGCGCGACGACCTAGTCAAGTTTGCTGGCTGCTATCACGGCCACGCCGACGGCTTGCTGGTCGAGGCCGGCTCCGGCGCGCTGACCTTCGGCGTGCCGAACTCGCTCGGCGTGCCGGCGGCGATGGCGCGCCACACCTTGACCGCGACCTTCAACGACTTGTCCTCGGTCGAGGCGATCTTCGCCCAAGCCGGCGAGCGCATCGCCGCGATCATCGTCGAGCCGGTCGCCGGCAACATGAACTGCGTGCCGCCGCAGCCGGGCTTCCTCGAAGGCTTGCGCAAACT
>JBPCXC010000111.1:0-5509 GCA_051008875.1 bacterium | reverse complement strand
GTGCCGAACAGCGATGTCATCGATGAAGTCCTACGACGAAACCGATGACGAACTCGATGACGAACTCGGCAACAAGCCGTGCGCTTGAACGCTAAGTCGTCGTCGCCGCGCCGCGGCGCAGTCGCTCAAGCCGGCTTCAGGTCGAGGTCGGACTCGTCGAGCGGCGGCGCGGCGGCGTCCGCCGGCGCGTCATCGCCGTCGCCGCGGTTGTCGCCGCGGTTGTCGGCGTCGGGCGGCGGCGTCGGCTGGTCGCCGCGCATAATCTCTTCGACCTGCCCCGAGTCGAGCGTCTCCCATTCCAGCAGCGCGGTCGCCATCACCTCGATCTTGTCGCGGTTGCCCTCGATGATCTTGCGCGCGCGCGCGTATTGCTCCTGGATGATGCGCGAGATCTCGCGCTCGACCTTCTCCGCGGTCTCCGGGCTGACGTTGCGGTGCGACGCCATCTCGCGGCCGAGGAACACCTCGCTGGTGTTCTCGCCGTACACGCGGGGACCCATCGCGTCCGACATGCCCCAGCGCGACACCATGTTCTGCGCCATCTCGGTGGCTTGCTCGAAGTCGTTGGAGGCGCCGGTGGTCATCTGATCCATGAACACCTCCTCGGCGATGCGCCCGCCCATCAGCACCGCGATGCGCGCCAGCAGGAACGAGCGGTTGTGGCTGTAGCGATCCTCCTCCGGCGACTGCATGGGCACGCCGAGCGCGCGGCCGCGCGGCATGATCGTCACCTTGTGCACCGGGTCGGTGTATTCGCGCAGCACCTTGGCGACCACGGTGTGGCCGGACTCGTGATAGGCGGTGTTCTTGCGCTCGTCCTCGGACATCACGATCGAGCGCCGCTCGACGCCCATCAACACCTTGTCCTTGGCTTTCTCGAACTGCTCCATGCCGACCAGTTTGCGCTCCTCGCGCGCGGCGAACAGCGCCGCCTCGTTGATCAGGTTGGCGAGGTCGGCGCCGGAGAATCCGGGCGTGCCGCGGGCGATGACGCCGGCGTCGATGTCTTCGTCGAGCGGCACCTTGCGCATGTGCACCTTGAGGATCGCCTCGCGCCCGCGGATGTCCGGCAGCGGCACGTGCACCTGGCGGTCGAATCTTCCGGGGCGCAGCAACGCCGGGTCGAGCACGTCGGGGCGGTTGGTGGCGGCGATGACGATCACGCCCTCGCCGGCGTCGAAGCCGTCCATCTCAACCAGCAACTGATTGAGCGTCTGCTCGCGCTCGTCGTGGCCGCCGCCGAGGCCGGCGCCGCGCTGGCGGCCGACCGCGTCGATCTCGTCGATGAAGATGATGCACGGCGCGTTCTTCTTCGCCTGCTCGAACATGTCGCGCACGCGCGAGGCACCGACGCCGACGAACATTTCGACGAAGTCGGAGCCGGAGATGGTGAAGAACGGCACCTTGGCTTCGCCGGCGATGGCCTTCGCCAGCAGCGTCTTGCCGGTGCCGGGGCTGCCGGTCATCAGCACGCCGCGCGGGATGCGCCCGCCGAGTTTCTGGAATCGCGACGGCTCGCTGAGGAACTCGACCAACTCGCCGACCTCCTCTTTCGCTTCATCCACGCCGGCGACGTCGTCGAAGGTGACGTGGTTCTTGTCCTCGGTCAGCATGCGCGCCTTGCTCTTGCCGAAACTGAACGCGCCGCCGCGCCCGCCGCCCTGCATCTGGCGCATGAAGAAGATCCACACGCAGATCAGCAGCAGGATCGGGAACGAACTGACCAGCAAGTGCATCAGCAGCGAGGTCTCCTCCTCCTTCTTCGCCTTGATCTTGACGCCGTGGCTGAACAAGTCGTCGACCAGCTTCGGGTCGTTCGGCGCGTAGGTGGTGAACAACTCGCCGCCGTGGGTGCGACCGCGGATGGCGTCGTCGTCGATCTCGACCTGGGCGACGCGTCCCTCCTGCACGTGGGTCAGGAAGGTCGAGTAGTCGATCTCGTTGCGGCTGTCGCCGCCGGGGTTGGTGAAGTTGTTGAACACCAGCACCAGCACCATGGCGACCGTGGTCCAAAGCAGTATGTTCTTGGTCATTTGTCCAGCCCTGTGATCTCGTTGCGGTTTCGCGCCGCATCGCCTCAGCGATCCGACGCGCTTACGTTAAGTGCGTTCGAGTATAAACCATCCGCGCCGTCGCCGCCGCTGTCGGGGCGATAGCCGCGCGCCAGCAGATACACCTCGCGCGAACGCGATCGCGACGCGTCCGGCTTGATGCTGCGCGCGCGCTCGAAGCATGCTTCGATGCGCTTGCGCGCCGCCGGCGCCGCCTCGCCCTCGAACAACTTGATCAGCAAGTCGCCGCCGGGGCGCAGCGCGCGGCGGCAGAACGCCAGCACGGCGCGATGCAGCGCCTCGGCGCGCGCTTGGTCGGCGCTGCGCACACCACTAATGTTGGGGGCCAAGTCGGATAAAACAAGGTCGGCGGCGCGTCCATCCAACGCCGCGACCACGCGCGCGGCGACGTCGTCGTCGGTGAAGTCGCCGCGCACGAAGCGCACGCGCTCGATCGGCGCCATCTCGCCTAAGTCGGTCGCGACCACTTCGACGCGCGACTGCGCGGCGGCGTATTGCGACCAACTGCCGGGCGCGGCGCCGAGATCGACCACGCGCGTGCTTTTGCGAATCAGACGATGCTTGCGATCGATCTGCTCGAGTTTGAACACCGCGCGCGCGCGATAGCCGCCGGCGCGCGCGGCGCGCACATACGGGTCGCGGTTATGCCGCGCGTTCCAACTGCTTCGCTTGGCGCGATGCGCGGTCATCCACTTTGCGTCGCCGGCGACAACGGCGCGCGCACTTCGTTGCCGGCGAACGGCTTGTCCGGCACCAGGCACGACAGCGCGAACGAAGCCGCGGCGAGCGCGGCGCCGCACAGGAACACCGCGCTCGGCGACGACAGCCACACCACGCCGAGCGCCGCCGGCAACGCCACCGCGGCGATGTGGTTGATGGTGAACGACACGCCGGCGGTCGAGGCGATGTCAGCCGGGTCGGCGATTTTCTGGAAATAGGTTTTGATCGCCAGCGCGAGCGCGAAGAACAGATGGTCGATCACATACAACGCGGCGGCGAGCGCGGCGCTTTGCACGAACGCGTAGCAGGCGAAGACGACGACCAGCCCGGCGTATTCGAGCAGCAGCGCACGGCGCTCGCCGAAGCGTCCGACCAGTTGCCCGATGCGCGGCGCCAGCCAGATGTTGATCGCGCAGTTGAGCAGGAACAACAGGGTCAGCGACGCGGCGCTGTAACCGAACTTCTCGACCATCATGAAGCCGGCGAAGACGACGAAGATTTGCCGCCGCGCGCCGGAGAGGAAGGTCAGCGCGTAGTACAGCCAGTAGCGTCGGCGCAGGAATAGTTGCTTGTGCTGCGCGTGCTTCGCCGGGAAACGCGGATAGGCAAGATAGGCGAACGCCGCGATTGCGCAAGTCAGTCCGCCGCCGGCGAGATACACCGCCGTGTAGCCGAAGTCGAACAGCGTCAGGCACAAGTAAATTAACCCGAAGGCGATCAGCGAGGTGAACGAGCCGACCGCGATCAACTTGCCGAGCACATACGGCGTGCGCGCCTTGTCGATCCATTGCAGCGACAGCGAGTTCTGCACCGTCTCGTAATAGTGGAAGCCGAGCGACATCAGCGCGGTGATGCAATACAGGCCGACGACGTCGGGGAAGAAGCCGGTCAACGCGGTGCCGGCGCCGAGCACCAGCAGCGAGATCAACGCCAGCGACTGCTCGCGCAGCCAAATCAGCACGAAGATCACCGCGAACGCGAGGAAGCCGGGGACTTCGCGGATGCTCTGCAGCATGCCGAACTGCGCGCCGTTGAAGCCGCCGACCTCGACCGCGAAGTTGTTGATCAACGCGAACCAAGTCGCGAACGACAACGGCACCGCCGCCGCCATCAACAACAGCATCGACTCGGCACTGCGCCAATCGAAGCGGGCGGTGGTTTGCATGGCGGCGGACGGGAATGGGAGCGACGGCGAACGCAACGATTGTAGCGCACCACGCGCGGCGACTTAGCCGATCGCCGGCGTCGACAGCAGCCACAAGCCGAACACGGTGTAGCCGACCATCAGCGCGGCGAGGAATGCTTGGCTGACCGCCGCCGACTTGGCGTCGCCGAGCAACTCGAGCGCGATCAAGTGGGCGACGCCGATGCCGATCACATGGCCGAGCACGATCGCCAGCGTTTGCGTCATCCAGATCAACGACACGCTGGGCAGATGCGCGAGGAACGACGCGGTGACCACATAGTCGCGCGCCGCCAGCAGATTCCAGCCGGCGGCGAACGGGTCGTTGAACGCCAGCAGCGCGTATTGCGCGTTCAGCAGCAGCGCGCTCAAGTAGTGCGCGAAGTGGAACACCAGCGAGATCGGGATGATCGAATAGACCAGCCGGCCGCAAGCGCGCGCGAACCAATCGGCGCGGCGCGCCAGTTGGCAGCCGAGCCACACGCACAACAAGAACGTCGCCGCCAACGCAACGAAGGCGAGCAGCAAGCCGACGGTGTTGGCGCCGACCACCGCGCTGCGTCCGGGGAACGCCAGCGGATTGACGCCGATCGCGCCGAGGTAAGCGAAGGTCTTGCGCAAGCCGTCGAACGACACCGAACTCAAGGTCAGCAGCACGAACAGCACGCCGGACATCGGCAGCGGCGGCATGCGGATGAAGCGCGCGCCGGGCAGGCATAGCCGCAACGCGCGCGGCGACTGCGCGTGGTCGTCGTCGCGTCGGCGCAGCAGCGGCGAGCAGCCGGCGACCAAGCGGAAGAAGATGGTCAGCGGCTCGGCGTAGCGCAGCCAATGCGCCTCGCCGAAGCGCAGGCAGGCGAGCGCGGTGAAGCACCAATACAGCAGCACCGCATTGCCCAAGCGCGCCGGATTGTCGGGCGCCGGATCGACCAACTCGAACCACGCGAAGACGAAGAACAGCAACAACGCCGGCGCATAGCCGAGCGACTGCAGCCAACGCGGCGGCTGCGTCGGCGCGCGCAAGCGCAACGCGCGACGGAGGATCGCCAGCGGTCCGCTCCACGGATTGAGCCGCGCCCACAGGTCGCCGAGCGCGCATTGCAGCAACGTGAAACCGCACCACCACAAGGTCCACACGAACAGCGGCAGCGGGTTCGCCAGCGGGTCGGGGCTGCCGAGCCGCGCCGCCGCCAGCAACGCGCACAGCAGCGCGAACGACAACCAACTCGGCCAATGCCGCGGCGCGATTCGCGGGCGCGGCGCGCGCGCGCGGAACAACGGCAGCGAGCAAGCGGCGAGATCGCGCAAGCGCGCTGCCGGCGCCCACAGCAGCAGCGCGAACGACGCCGCCACCGCGCTCGCCGCCGCCGCTTTATAGTGACCGGTCGGCAGCAGCATCACCAAGCCGCGCTCGCCGCCATGGGCGAGCACCGCCTCGGCGCCGAGCGCTGACAACATCAGAGGCGCTACAATTCGAAGAAATGGGGTGGCGCGATCGCGTGCCATCGGACTGCGTGGTTTATCGCGTGGGAAA
>JBPCXC010000110.1:0-2359 GCA_051008875.1 bacterium | reverse complement strand
GGGCATTTGCGCGAGTCCTTTCTGGCCGTTTAGCCCGCGCAGCATCGCTTCGATCAAGTCGCGCTCATGCGCGGCGATGGCGACGGCGGCGGCGGTGATGCGCGCGCGGCGAGCGGGGTCGATGCCGTCGTCGGCGTCGGTGAAATGCGCGCCGAGCCAGTCGAGATAGGCGACGACTTCGGAGAAGGTCGCGTACGCCGAGGCGTCGCGGGTGCCCAGCTCCCACACGTTGTCGGCGGTGCCGATCAGGTGGTCGTGCGGGATCGCGCTCAAGCGTTCGGACACCCAGGCGAAGCCGTAGTTGTGGCGCGAGAAAACTTTGTAGCCGGAGATGGCGTAGGCGTCGATGTCGTAGTCGGCGACGGCGATGCCGCCGTGCGGCGCGTGCTGGATGCCGTCGACGATGATGAAGCAGCGCGGCGACGCGGCGCGGATGGCGGCGGCGACGGCGCCGACGTCGACCGAGGTGCCGCTGACCGGGCTGGTGTGGATGATGGTCGCGACTTGGGTGCGCGCGGTGGCGTGGCGCGCATAGTCGTCGGCGGTCAGCGCGCAGGTTCGCGCGTCGTGGGCGACGGCGATGTATTCCATGCCGGCGCGCGCGCTCCACAGCCGCGCCGCGCTCGAGGTCGCCGGATGCTCCAACGCGCCGCCGAGTACTTGCCCGCCGACGCCGTCGTCCGACGATGATTCGGACGCGTTCATGATCGCCGCGCGCAGCACGCGGAACAAGCATTCGGTGCCGGTCTCGCCGGCGAACACCAGGCCCGAAGTCGCGCCGAGGAAGGTCATCATGTCGGCCTTGCCGGCTTTGATCAGGCGCATCATCTCCGCCGACGCCGGGTTGTCGCGCCCTTGGTTGTCGGGGATCGCCGACAGCCGCGCGTTGGTCTCGACCACCGACTTCAGCGTCAGCGAGCCGCCGGCGTTCTCGAAGAAAATGCGCGCGCCTTGATACGGACAACGATCGACATGATGGAATCGATCGCGGATCTGACGCAGCAGTTTCGGCGCGAACATTGTGTTTATCCGAAGTCGATCGGCGCGGTCGGCGCGGTCGGTTTGAAGAACGCGCGATAAAGACTCGCCGCCAGCGTCAGGAAGCCGGCGACGATCAGCGTCAGCGCGATCGGGCGATGCAGGAAGCCGCTCCATTCGAAATGCAGCATCTGCATCGCCTGCGCGAACGTCTGCTCGCCGATCTTGCCGAGGATTAGCCCGAGCACGATGCCGGCGATGGAATAGCCCGACCTTCGCAGGAAGAAGCCGACCACGCCGGCGAGGAACATGACCACCACGTCGATGGTCAGTCCGCGCACCGCGTAGGCGCCCACCGTGGCCAGCAACAGGATCATCGGTGCGAGGAACTGGAACGGGATGCGCAGCAGGTTGATGATGGTCTTGGTCTCGAGATAGCCGATGAACAGGATTGATAAGTTGGCGAAGAACATCGCGGCGAACACCACCCACACCAAGTCGGCGCTGTTGATGAACACCAGCGGACCCGGCTCCATGTCGTGCATCTGGAACACGCCGACCATCATCGCGGTCAGCGCGCCGCCGGGCAGGCCGAGCGCGAGCAGCGGGATCATCGCCGCGCCGGTGGCGGCGTTGTTCGCGGTCTCGGACGAGATCACGCCCTCCATCTTGCCCTTGCCGAACTCATCGCGATTCTTCGACCAGCGCACCGCTTCGTTGTAGCCCATGAACGCCGCCAGCACCGCGCCGATGCCGGGCAGGATGCCGCAGAAAAAGCCGATGACGATCGATCTCGCGATCGCGAACTTGTGCGCGATCAACTCAGCCAAAGTCGGGAAATCAACGCTCAGTTTGGGCGCGCGATAGGCACCTTTAACTCTGTTCTCGGCTTGGATGAAGATCTCCGAGACCGCGAAGAAGCCGAGGATGGTCGGGATGAAATGAATGCCGGCGAGCAGGTACGGCATGTTGAAATCGTATCGCTCGATGCCGCCGACCGGGTCGAGTCCGACCACCGCGATCAACAGTCCGGCGAGGATCGACAGCCAGCCTTTCCAGAACGACTTGGCGCCGACCGACGACGCCACCGCCAGACCGAAGAACACCAGCGCGAAGATCTCCGGCGGGCCGAACGCCGAGATCGCCCACGCCGCGATCGGCGCGGTCGCCGCCATCATCACCACCGCCGAGATCGTGCCGCCGAGCGCCGAGCACATCACCGCCGCGCCGACCGCCTTGCCGGCTTGCCCTTTCTGCGTCATCGGGTAGCCGTCGAACGCGGTCGGCGCATTCTCCGGCGCGCCGGGGATGTTGAACAGGATGGCGGTGATCGCGCCGCCGTACACGCCGGTGCAATAGATCACCGAGAACAGCATGATGC
>JBPCXC010000109.1:0-10268 GCA_051008875.1 bacterium | reverse complement strand
CATCGACCGTCGCTTCTATATGCCGCGGGAAATGATCGCACAGAATCTCCTCCGCGCGACCGCGCGCGACCGCGCGCAAGTCGCGGCCGCCGTCGGCTTCCCATTGCGCCGCCGGACGGCGGTCGGCGATGTCCGGGTAGAGGAAGTCGCTCTCCATTCGTCGCAGCGTTTCGGCGTGGCCGAGGAAGTGGCCGTCGCCTTCGACGATGTCGGCGATCATCTCCACCGACAGCGTCTCGGCGTTGATTTCCATCGCGCCGATGGTGCGCAGGATTCCGCCGAGCATGTCGTTGTCGATGACATAACTTTCGAACGCGCAGGCCGACAGCGACGCCAGCGCGCCGGCGGCTTGGGTGATGGCGTTGGAGCCGGCCTGCGCCGCCAGCGTGACCGACAGACTCTTCTCGAAGCCGCTTTGCGCGTCGGCGATCTTGCTGTCGGTGGCGCCGGCGATCGAAGTGTTCGCCAAGCCGTAATGCTGCGCCATCTGCGTGGTCGCGGCCATCAGCACCGCTTGCTCGCCGCCGCCGCCGGAGACCGCGCCGGTGCGCAGGTCGGTCACCATCGGGCGCGCGCCGAAGGTCGCCTTCGCTTGCGGCGACACGCTCCAGGCGAAGATCATTCCGGCCAGCGTCTCGGCGACGTTCTGCGCCACCGAGCCGGCGATGGTGACCGGGCTGGACGCGCCGAGTTGCCCGAATGAATTGGCGTGCACCGCAAAGCCGAGTCGCACCGCCGCCGCCATCACCGCGCACGCGTCGGCGGCGTAGCGCAGCGGCGGCACCACGTGATTGACGTTGAACGACAGGAACGGACGCGCCGCGAACGCCTCGCGCGAGCCGGCGATGGCGAAGCACATGCGCGCGATCTCCTCGACATGCGCCGGCGCGCTTGCGCTGGTGAACACATGCTTGGCGGTGCCGGCGAGGCTGGCGTAGGCGGTGTTGACATCGAGCGCGCGCGCGTCCGGCATGTCGCCGGCGACCAGCGAGCGGCTGAAGAAGTGGATGTTGTCGAGCGCATCGGCGAGGCGTGCGGCATCGTATAAGTCGCGCAAGGTCGAGTCGCGATAACGCCCGCTATGCAGATCAACCACCCGCGGCGCGGCGCCGCCGGTGCCGACGTGGACGCGCTTGCCGCGCAACTGCATGTCGTGCGCCGGAGATTGCCCGGGCAAGGTGAAGTCGCGTTGCATGCCGTCGAGCGCGTCGTCGATCAACCGCGACGGAAAAGTCAGCCGACCATTGTCGCCGAGCCGCCCGCCGTGCGCGGTCAAATGCTCAACCACCACCGCCGGCGCCTCGGCCATGCCGATGGTCTCCAAAATCCGCCGAACCGCGCCGTCAATCCGCCCCACATCCCGCGCCGACAACGGCGCATACCGCCCGCCATCAACCCCAACCCGCGCCGGCGCCGCGCGACGC
Organism: bacterium; assembly: GCA_051008875.1. Lineage (GTDB taxonomy): Bacteria > Pseudomonadota > Gammaproteobacteria > Arenicellales > Poriferihabitantaceae > JAHRAW01. The sequence goes on along the minus strand of JBPCXC010000109.1, from coordinate 8,844 downwards.
TTGGGGCTACGCGTTTTGCGTGCGCGGCGCGATTTCACCGGCGTGTCGTTGTTGGTGTTGGGCATGGATGGGCGTCGGTGTTGGGTATGGATGGCGGATGAATTGCATCGCCACGATTATGGTTGCCCCGCGCCCGACACGCAACAACACCGCTACCTCGTCATTCCAACGCTCACCCATCCCCGCCTCATTCCTGCTTGGATGCCGGAAAAAAACGCCGGGAGCGTTTTTTCGCGAGCGCAAGAGAGTCCGCAGGACGCGTATCAGGATGATACGAGCAAAGACGGCGGGGGATGTGTTTTTCTTTGGCGTAGCAACGCCCGCAAGGGCGCGCTCCCTTGCGTTTGGCGTAGCGCGCTCGTAGAGTGCACTCACTTTTTGCCGTCATTCCCGCAGGGATGCGGGGAATCCAGTCGCTAGGGATGGCAATGTTCGAACTGGTGAAAAGCAAGCAAGCCGTTGGCTTGCATCACTCGCGTGCGCGAGTGTGGACTGCTCGTATCGTCCCTGATACTCGCCCTTACGGGCTCGCTTCGCTCGCGAAAAATCGCTCCGGGCGATTTTTTCCCGCTTAACAGACTGCCGGAATGACGACCTAGGGGGAGGATTTTTGCGGGAATGACGGCAAGTGGGTTTTTTGCGCTATCATCCGCTCCGCGGACGGGGTTTGTCGGGGCGTGATTTGTCCGGCGCCGGTTCGCGGATTCGGCTGTCCATGCATTCGTCAACCGAATCTCGATTCGATTCCATAATCCATTATCAACTTGTGAAAACCAACGAGGAATATTTCGACATGAAGAAGTTTTTGTTGTTTGCAATCGGCGCGCTGTTTTGCGGCGCGTCCATCGCGTTGGCCGAGTCCAGCGGGACTTTTCGCCAGTCGCATGAGGTCGGCTTCGGCAGTTCGTCGAGTCTTGATCCGATCTCCAAGGGGCGGGTGTTCACGATCACCGAGAAGATTATGAATCGGCTGGTGCGTCCGGCGCTCGACGGCAAGCCGAGTCCCGATCTCGCGGTCGGCTGGTCGGCCAACGACGATGCCACGGTGTGGGATTTCCAACTGCGCGACGGGGTGCGATTCCACGACGGCTCGACCTTCGGCGCCGAGGACGTGGTGTATTCGTTGAACCGCGTGCTCGATCCCGAATCGGACAGCCCGGCGCGCTCGGCGGTGAAGATGATCGACTCGGTCGAGGCGACCGGGCCTAAGTCGGTGCGGATTACATTGAGCACGCCGTTCGCCGACATGCCGCTGCAGTTGATGGACTATCGCTTGCGCATCATCCCCGAAGGCGCCGGCGACGACATCGCCGCCAGCGGCATCGGCACCGGCCCGTTCCAGGTCGCCAAGTTCGACGCCGAAGGCACCACCGTGCTGGTCGCCAACCCCGACTACTGGGAGGGCGCGCCGGGCGTCGCGCGGATGGAGATCGTCGGCATCCCCGACGGCCAGGCGCGGCTGCAGGCGCTGCTCGGCGGACAGATTGATATGCTGCGCAACGTCACCGCGCAGCAGCGCGTGATGCTCGCCGGCAGTTCCAAGTTCAACATCCAGGAGATCCCGGTCGGCAACTGGCGCGGGCTGGTGTTCCGCACCGACGTCGCGCCGTTCGACGACGTCCGCGTGCGCAAGGCGGTGCGGATGGCGGCCGACCGCGATGAACTGGTGAAGTTGATTCTCGGCGGCGGCGGCGTGGTCGCGTGCGACGCGCCGGTCGAGCCGAACGACCAGTATCGCGCCGACCTGTCCTGCCCGCAGGACATCGCCGGCGCCAAGGCGCTGCTCGCCGAAGCCGGCCACCCGAACGGCATCGACATCGACATCCACGTCTCCACGCTCGAGCCGACTTGGCCGCAACTCGCCGAGGCGTATCAGCAGCAAGCCGCGAAGGCGGGCATCCGCGTCAACATCGTGCAGGTGCCGACCGACGGTTATTGGAAGGAGGTGTGGATGAAGAAGGACGTGGTCGGCACGCGCTGGAACGAGCGCCCGGCGGATCAGGCGTTGCATGAGATTTACTTGAGCACGGCGAAGTGGAACGAGTCGTACTATAAAGACGACAAGTTCGACCGACTGCTCGGCGCGGCGCGCCGCGAACTGGACTTCGCCAAGCGCAAGGCGCTGTATGTGCAAGCGCAACAGCACCTGTTCGAGACCGCCGGCACGCTGATTCCATACACCGTGACGCGCAACGTCGGCGTGACCGCACGAGTGCGCAACCTCGACCCGGTCAAGAACGAAGCAGTGCGCTGGCACAAGATCACGGTGGACGGCTGAGCGATGGGGTGCGCGTCGGCGGCTTCGTCGGCGCGCATGTCGCTTACGCCGCGATCAATGTCGCCGCTTGCGTCGCGATTGATGGCGTTGCTCGCGCCGCTTGCGCCGCCGCGTTGCCGCCGCCATTCCGGCAAAAACTTACTTGCAGTCATTCCGGCAGTCACTCCCCCCGCCGTCATTCCCGCAGGGATGCGGGGAACCCAGTCGCCACGGATGGCAATTTGAACGCTGGCGGGGTGGCGTGAGTAAGACATGAATCTCCGCTCGCACCAACAGCAAGCAAGCCTTCGGCTTGCCTCACTCGCTTGCGCGAGTGTGGATTCCCGCTCAACATACTGCGGGAATGACGGCCTAGGGGGTGGTTGCGGGAATGACGGGCTAGGATGGTTGCGGGAAAAAAACGCCGGGAGCGTTTTTTCGCGAGCGCAAGCGAGCCCGTAGGGCGCGTATCAGGATGATATGCGCAATGACGGCTAAGAAAAAAATAGCGCGCTCACTTCAATGATTAAAATGATCGCCCGCCGGCTGCTGCTCGGCGTGGTCACCATCGCCATGGTCTCGCTGATCATCTTCGGCGGAGTCGAACTGCTTCCCGGCGATGCGTGCACCGCGTTTTTGGAGCGCGAGGCGCAAGGCAAGTTGCTCGAGAACTGCCGCGACGATCTCGGGCTGAATCGTCCGGCGCACGAGCGCTATTGGCATTGGGTCAGCAACGCCGCGCGCGGCGACTTCGGCACCACCATCAACGGTCAGCGGACGATCGCCAAACTGGTCGGCGACCGACTGAAGAACACGCTGCTGCTGACCGGCTGCGCGATGCTCGTCGGCATTCCGCTGGCGCTGCTGCTCGGCGTGATCTGCGCGCTGTGGCGCGACCGCCCGATCGACTTGCTGCTGTCGTCGTGCGCGATCATCGCGATGACCATCCCGGAGTTCGTCTCGGCGACGCTGCTGATCCTGGTGTTCAGCGTCTGGCTCGGCTGGATTCCCGGCATCGTGCTGACCTCCGCCGACGCGCCGGCGGCGGAGTTCTTCCCCGAGATCCTGCTGCCGATCATGGTGCTGTCGATGGTGATGACCGCGCACATCCTGCGCACCGTGCGCTCGTCGGTGATCGAGACCATGGCGAGCGACTACGCGCAGATGGCGACGCTGAAGGGCGTGCCGTATTGGCGCATCGTCTTCCGCCACGTGCTGCCGAACGCGCTGCTGCCGACCATCAACGTGGTCGCGCTGACCATCGCCTGGCTGCTCGGCGGGGTGGTGGTGATCGAGACCGTGTTCAACTTCCCCGGGCTCGGGCGGATGATGATCGACTCGATCTCCGACCGCGACCTGCCGGTCACGCAGACGCTGGCGCTGATCATCTCGATCATCTATGTCGGCGTCAACTTGCTCGCCGATGTGCTGACCATGATCGCCAACCCGCGATTCCGCACGCTGAAGATGCGCGCGTCATGAACGTCGCCGACGACACCGACGACGACACGGTGAACGACGACGCGCGCGGCGGACGGTGGGCGGCGTTCGCCATCGTGCTGCGCGACATCGCGCGCACGCCGTCGGGCGCGACCGGGCTCATCCTGCTGGCGACGCATCTGACCGTCGCGCTGAGCGCGCCGCTGTGGGTGCCGTACGATTTCCGCGAGGTCAGTTCGCTGCTGATCCTCAATCCGCCGAGCGCCGAGCATTGGTTCGGCACCGACCATCTCGGCCGCGACACCTTGACCCGCACCTTGCTCGGCGGACGCGAGGCGTTGCTGGTGACCACCGTGGCGACGCCGGTGGCGATCGCTTGGGGCGGCTTCGTCGGCATCTTCTTCGGCCTCGCCGGCGGACGGCTGGACGACTTGTTCATGCGCTTCGTCGACGCCTTCCTGTCGCTGCCGTGGATCCTCAAGATGCTGGTGCTGATCGTCACCTTCGGCACCGGGCCGGAGGTGTTCATCCCGACGCTGGCGTTCTTCTACGGCATCCCGATCATCCGCGTCGCGCGCGCCGCGACCCACGACGTGGTCGCGCGCGACTTCGTGCTGGCGGCGCGCGCGCGCGGGCACGGACGGATGAACATCATCCGCAAGGAGTTGCTGCCGAATGTGCGCGACGCGCTGCTGGTCGAGGGCGCGATGCGTTGGTCGTGGATGCTGCTGGCGTTCTCGTCGCTGTCGTTCCTCGGCTTCGGCGTGTCGCCGCCGACGCCCGACTGGGGGCTGATGATCGCCAACGCGCGCGGCTATATGTCGTTCGCGCCGTGGGGCGTGCTCGCGCCGGTGATCGCGCTGTCCAGTCTGATCATCGGCATCAACCTGACCGCCGACGCGCTCGCCAAGGCGCTCGGCGTCGACCGCGCGCAGAAGGCGCCGATCTGATGCTCAACATCCGCGATCTGTCGGTCGGATTCACCAGCCGCTCGGGGCGGGTGCTGCCGATCCTGCGCCAGGTCAATCTCGCGGTCGAGGTCGGCGAGAGCATCGGCATCGTCGGCGAAAGCGGCTCGGGCAAGAGCACGCTGGCGCTGGCGGCGATGGGCTATCTCAAGCACGGACTGCAGGTCATGCACGGCGCTGCGATCTTTCCCGACCGCGACTTGTTCACGCTGCCGCCGAGCGAGTTGCAGGCGATCCGCGGACGGCGACTGGCGCTGATTCCGCAGAACTCGGGGCAGTCGCTGACGCCGACCTTGCGCGTCGGCGCGCAGTTGGCCGAGGCGCTGAAACTTCATTCAAGTTTGCCGCGCGGCGAGCATCCGGCGAAGGTGGTTGACCTGCTCGAGAAGGTGCGCCTGCCGGCGCCGGCATCGATCGCCAAGCGCTATCCGCATGAACTCTCCGGCGGCCAGCAGCAGCGCGTCGCCATTGCCATGGCGCTCGCCGGCGAGCCCGAGGCGCTGCTGCTCGACGAGCCGACCACCGGGCTGGACGTGACCACGCAGGCGCACATCCTTGAACTCCTTCGCGACTTGGCGACGCAGTATCGCACTTCGATGATCTATGTCAGCCACGACTTAGGCGCGATCGCGCGCGTGTGCGAGCGCGTGGTGGTGATGTATGCCGGCGAGATCGTGCTCTCCGGCAGCGCGCGCCAAGTGCTGCGCGATCCGAGCCATCCTTATGCGCGCGGCTTGCTCGCCTCGATCCCGCGCCTCGCGAGTTCGCGCCTGCCGGCGTCGCTGCGCGGCATTCCGCCGCTGCCCGGCGCGGTCGGCGACGGCTGCGCGTTCGCCGAGCGTTGCGTGCTGGCGGAAGATCGTTGCCGACGCGATCATCCCGGCTTAAGTGAAGTCGCCGACGGGCAACGAACGCGATGTCACTTTTCGGCGCGGGCGGGGGAGATTGAAATCGGTGGCGACGGTCGTTCTGGCGACGACTCTTCCGGCCATCATTCCCGCAAGGATGCGGGGAATCCAGTCGCCATGAATGGCAATCGTCAATCTGGCGTGGCGGCGAAAAGAAAAAGAGATTCCCGCTTAAAGACTGCGGGAATGACGGCGACGGAGTCGACGACGACGACGACGACCACCACCGCGCTCACCTTAAACCAAGTCTCGATCAGTTACGCCAAGCCGAGCGTGGTCGAGCAACTTCTCGGCCGACGCTCGGCGAGTGCGCCGACGGTCAGCGACATCTCGCTCGCCGTGCGCAAAGGCGAGACCCTCGCGCTGGTCGGCGAATCCGGCTCCGGCAAGTCCACCATACTGAAAGCCATCGCCGGGCTGCTGCCGACCCGCGGCGGCGACATCCGCCTCGGCGACGAAGCGTTGGCGGGCGAGGTCGAGCAGCGCAGCGGCGATCAACTGCGCCGCGTCCAACTGGTGTTCCAAAACCCCGACGAGAGTTTGAACGCGCGCCAGACCGTCGCCGAGATTCTCGCCCAGCCGCTGAAGTTGTATTTCAATTTGGACGCGAAGCAACGCTATTCGCCGAGTTGCCGAATTCTCGAGACCGTGCGCTTAGGTCCGCAGTACCTCGACCGCCTGCCGAGCCAGTTGTCGGGCGGCGAAAAGCAGCGCGTCGCGATCGCGCGCGCGTTCGTCGCGCAACCGGAGATCGTGCTGTGCGACGAAGTCACCTCGGCGCTCGACGTGTCGGTGCAAGCCGCGGTGCTCGGCCTGCTCGACGCGTTGCGTAAGCAGCAGGGCACGACCTATCTGTTCGTCTCGCACGACCTCGCGGTGGTGCGCGCGCTCGCCGACCGCGTCGCGGTGCTGTATCAAGGGCGGCTGTGCGAGATCGGCGCGACCGCGCAAGTCTATGCGCGCCCATCGCATCCATACACCGAGGCGCTGCTGCGCGCAGTGCTCGACCCCGACCCCGACAGCGCACCGCGCCTGACCGCCAACGACGTGATCGAATCATCCCCGCCGCCGACCGGCTGCCCGTTCCAACGCCGCTGCGCACGACGCATCGGCGACCTATGCGACCACGAAACCCCGCCGTGGCGTGTCGCCGACAACGGACATTCGATTCGCTGCCATCTTTCACTGCACGACTTGGCGAACGGCGCATCGGTGCAATGACAATGCGCGCGCGACGCATCGGCCCTATCGGCAACCGCGACTGCGACCACGAAACCCCGCCGTGGCGCATCGCCGACAACGGACATTCGATTCGCTGCCATCTTTCGCTGCACGACTTGGCGAACGGCGCATCGGTGCAATGACGATGCGCGTACGCAATCCAACTCCGTCGGCGCGAATCCACTCGGCGCATGACGCGCAGCGTCTCGCGCGGCGGCGGTTGCCGCGGATGATCTATGACTTCATCACCGGCGGCACCGGGCGCGAACTGGCGCCGCGGCGCAATCAATCGGCGCTTGCCCGCATCCGCCTGCAGCCGCGGGTGCTACGCGACACGCGCGCGCGCGAACTCGCCACGCGCATCCTCGGCGAGGAGATGGGCTTGCCGTTCGGCATCGCGCCGATGGGACTGTGCAATCTCGCTTGGCCCGGCGCCGACCAGATGCTGGCGGCGGCGGCGGCGCGCCACAACATTCCGCTGTGCGTGTCCACCGCGTCCTCGACCGCGATCGATGCGTTGCATCAACAGTCCGGCGGGCGGGCTTGGTTTCAGTTGTACACCGACGACGCCACCGAGTCCGCGTTGCGCTTGGCGGCGCGCGCGCAGGACGCCGGCTGCACGCGGCTGATCTTGACCGCCGACGTGCCGCAACTGGCGCGCCGCACGCGCGATCTACGCAACGGCTTTCGCGTGCCGTTTCGAATCGGCGCGCGCCAGTTCGCCGACTTCGCATTGCATCCGCGATGGTCGCTGGCGACATTGCGCCACGGCGTGCCGCGCCTGATGAACTTCAACCACGGCGACCGCGGCGGCGACGGCTTCGCCCGCAACGGCGGACGCGGCGGCGCGACTTGGGACTTCCTCGACGCGTTGCGCGCGCAATGGCGCGGCGGCTTGATCGTCAAGGGCGTGATGTCGCCGTGCGACGCGCGACGCATCCGCGACGCTGGCGCCGACGCGGTGTATGTCTCCAACCACGGCGGTCGGCAACTCGACAGCGCGCCGGCGGCGATCGACACGCTGCCCGCGATCCGCGACGCGGTCGGCGACGACTATCCGCTGCTGTTCGACAGCGGGCTGCGCGGCGGCGAGGACATCGTCAAGGCGCTCGCGCTGGGCGCCGACTTCACCCTGATCGGCAGCCCCGCGCTGTATGCCATCGGCGCCGACGGCGCGCGCGGACTGGCGGCGCTGATCGCGGCGCTGGCGGACGAGATCAGCGTGGTCATCGCGCAACTCGGACTGCGGCGAGTCACCGACATCGACCGCACGGTGATTGCGTCGGGTGATTCGAATGCGAACGATAAAGAGAGCGCGAACGAGAACGAGAACGCTGTACCATCTTCGCCATGAACACATCGCGCAAAATCCGCGGCGGCCAGTTGCTGGCGCGCGCGCTGCACGAGAAAGGCGTCGAGCATGTCTTCACCCTCGCCGGCGGCTTCTGCAACCCGGCGCTCGAGGGATTTATGGAATGCGGCACCGAAGTCATCAACTGCCCGCACGAGCAAGTCGCCGGCCATCTCGCCGACGGCCACGCGCGCATCACCCGCAAGCCGACGGTGTGCCTGGTCGGACCGGAGGGATTCGCCGGCGCGGTGCCGGCGATGATGGAGGCGTGGGGCGAGCGCTCGCCGGTGATCTTCGTCACCGGCTCGAGCACGCTCAAGCGCGACGGCGCCGGCGGCTTCAAGGAGATCGACGACGTCGCCATCGCCGCGCCGCTGACCAAGCGCAGTTTCCGCATCCACGACGGCGCGCGCATCGGCGAGTGGGTCGATCGCGCCTGGCGGATCGCGACCGACGGCTATCCCGGACCGGTGCATCTGAGTTTGCCGGTGGACATCATGTTCTCGTCGTTCGACGCCGAGGCCGGACGCAACGAACGTCCGTTCAAACGCGAGCACTCGCCCGCGCCGCGCGCGCGCCGGCGCGGGCCTGGCCCGACCCGAGCGCGCTGGCGCCGCTGCTCGATCGCATCGCGTCGGCGAAGCGTCCGGTGCTGATCGGCGGGCACGGCGTGTGGTGGTCGCGCGCCGAGGCGAAACT
>JBPCXC010000108.1:0-6548 GCA_051008875.1 bacterium | reverse complement strand
CCGAGGATGCAGTCTGGCGCTTCGTCGTGCGTGGGCGATGCGTCGCGCGCGATCGATTCGGTTTGCGTCGCCGCGTTCGAAGCGCGCGCGCCGCCGCGTAAGTAAGGTCCGATCTCGGTCTTGATCTCGCGCAGCGGAGTCAGCCGCTCGCCCGGCGGCATGCCGACATGCGGCACCGCCTTGAGCAGCGCGCGGGTGTAAACGTGGCGCGGCGCGGAGAAGATGCGCTCGACCGCGCCGCGCTCCATCACCTCGCCGTGATACAGCACCACCACCTGCCGCGCGATGTTGGCGACCACGCCCAAGTCGTGGGTGATCATCAGCACCGCCATGTTGAGTTGCGTCTGCAAGGCGCGCATCAACTTCAGGATCTGCGCTTGGATGGTGACGTCGAGCGCGGTGGTCGGCTCGTCGGCGATCAGCAGCGACGGATGGCAGATCAACGCCATCGCGATCATCGCGCGCTGGCGCATGCCGCCGGACAACTCGAACGGATAGAGCGTCAACGCGCGCCGCGGCTGGTGGAAGCCGACGATCTCGAGCATGTCGCGGGTGATGCGCATGCCTTCGGCGCGCTCCATTTTGCGGTGCAGGAACAACGCCTCGCTGATCTGGTCGCCGATGGTGTGCAGCGCCGACAGCGACACCATCGGCTCTTGGAAGATCAGCGAGATGCTGCCGCCGCGCAGCGCGCGCATCTTGCGCCCGTCGGGGTCGAGCGCGGTGGTCTCGAGCGCGTGGATGCCCTTGTCCGGATTGTCGAGCACGATGCTGCCGGCGGTGATCGACGCGTTCGCAGGCAGCAGCCCCATGATCGCGCGCGCGATCACCGACTTGCCCGAGCCCGACTCGCCGACCAGCGCGACGGTCGCACCGCGCTCGATGTCGAACGACACGCCGCGCACCGCATCCACCGTGGTGCCGTGGAGCGCGAAGCGCACGCGCAAGTCGCGGATGGAGAGCAGCGGGCGGGTCATGGCGGCATTATCGAAGCGATGGTGTCGAAGCGATGGTGATCGACGCGTCGGCTTCGCTCGGCGTCGGCGCGGTCGGCGCGCGCGTCAGTTGAACGAGTAGTCGTAGCGCAACGCTTGGTCGGCGTCCACCACCGCGTGGAAGGAGACGATGATGCGATCCTGCTCGCCTTGATACGGGAACACCATGTGCTTCAGGTGCGACGGGAAGACGCACAACATGCCGTCCTGCGGGTAGCAGTCGTGGGCATGGTCGTTGAGATAGAAGTTGCCGCGGTCGCCGTGCCCGCCGGCGAGGTATTCCATATACGGCCCGTAGAATCGGGTGACGCCGTTGGGCATGCCGTTGGCGTGGCGGTCGGACTTGGCGCGGCTGGCGTCGCCGGACTGCACATAGTACACCCCCGACCACGAGCAGTTGCCGTGCACATGCACTTCGTGGAAGCCGAAGTCGTTGGAGATCTGAAACCACAGTCCGGTGAGTTTGACGTCGAGCGACAAGCCCGGTTTCCAATACGCGGCGTTGGCGTCGCGCGCGACCGCGAAGACGTTGTCGAGGATGAACTTTTGCAACTCGGCGAGCGCCGGATGCTCAAGGCCTTCGGCGAAGTTGTCGGGGCTGGAATACACCGACGACGGCGACGCGCCGGCGGCGGGATGATCGCGCTGGTATCGCCGGAACAACTCGATCAACGCCGGATTGATTTCGCCGTGGCGGTCGAAGCGCCGCGTCAGGATTCGCACCGGCCACAGTTGCTGGATGCGCGCGTCCGACTTGGCATCGGCGGCGTTCGCATCGTCGGCGTCATCGGCGGCGGAGGGCGAGGCGGTCATCGGCTGATCGCGTGGCGGCGTGGTCGCGGGCGGCGGCGTCAGTTGCGCGCGTGCGCTTGCAGGTCGGCGTGATACGACGAGCGCACCATCGGCGCCGAGGCGACGTTGGCGAAGCCCATCGTTGCACCGATCGCGCCGAGTTCATCGAACTCCGCCGGCGTCCAGTAGCGCTCGACCGCGAGATGATGCGCGCTCGGCTGCAGATACTGGCCGAGGGTCAGCATATCCACGTCGTGCGCGCGCAGATCGCGCATCACTTCGACGATCTCCTCCTTGCGCTCGCCCAGGCCGAGCATCAGCCCGGACTTGGTCGGCACTTGCGGGCATTGCGCTTTGCTGCGTTGCAGCAGTTGCAGCGAGGTCGCGTAGTCCGAGCCCGGGCGCGCGCTTTTATACAGGCGCGGCACGGTCTCGAGATTGTGGTTGAACACGTCGGCCGGCGCGGCGGCGAGAATGTCGAGCGCGATGTCGATGCGTCCGCGGAAGTCCGGCGTCAGGATCTCGATCTTCAACTGCGGACAACTCTGGCGCAACGCGCGGATGCAGGCGACGAAGTGCGCCGCGCCGCCGTCGCGCAAGTCGTCGCGATCAACCGAAGTGATCACCACGTATTTGAGTTTCATCAACGCCACGGTCTCGGCGAGCCGTCGCGGCTCGTTGGCGTCGAGCGCGTTCGGGCGGCCGTGGGCGACGTCGCAGAACGGGCAGCGCCGAGTACAGATGTCGCCCATGATCAAGAAGGTCGCGGTGCCGTTGCCGAAGCATTCGCCGAGATTCGGGCAGGCGGCTTCCTCGCAGATGGTGTGCAGCCCTTGCTCGCGCAGCACGCGCTTGAGATCGCCGACCGCCGATGCGCCGGTGAAACTGGCGCGGATCCACTTCGGCTTGCGCAGCCGCTGCGCGCGCGGCTGCGGAACGATCTTGACCGGAATGCGCGCGGTCTTGTCGGCGCCGCGCAGTTTCTCGCCGCGCCGCACCACCTTGCGCGCGGCGCGATCTCCAGCGTTATTCATCGGCGCCGCGTTCTTCATCGAGGCCGCGTTCTTCATCTTCATAGTCCGACATCGGCGGGCAACTGCACACCAAGTTCTTGTCGCCATACACATTGTCCACCCGTCCGACCGGCGGCCAGTACTTGTTGTTCTCGACTTCGCGCGTCGGGAAGAACGCGCGCTGGCGGGAATAAGGCATCGGCCATTCGTCGCTGACCAGCAAGTGATACGGGTGCGGCGCGTTGGTCAGCAGACTGTTCGCCAACTCGAAGTCGCCGTTCTCGATCTCGCGGATCTCCTCGCGGATCGAGATCATCGCGTCGCAAAAGCGGTCGATCTCCTCTTTCGATTCGCTTTCGGTCGGCTCGATCATCAGCGACTCCGGCACCGGCCACGACATCGTCGGCGCGTGATAGCCGTAGTCGATCAGACGCTTGGCGACGTCCTCGACGGTGACGCCGCACGCCTCCTTGATCGACGCCAGGCTGACCACGCATTCATGCGCGACGCGTCCGTTGCCGCCTTTGTACACCACCGGATAATGCGGGTCGAGGCGCTGCGCGATGTAGTTGGCGTTCAAGATCGCGACCTTGGTCGAGCGCTTCAGCCCGTAGTCGCCGAGCAGGCGCATATACGCCCACGAGATCGGCAGGATCAGCGGCGAGCCCCACGGCGCCGCCGACACCGTGCCGACCGGGTCGGAGCCGCCGCGGTTGCAACTGACCACCGGATGGTCGGGCAGGAACGGCACCAGATGCTTGGCGACGCCGATCGGTCCCATGCCGGGTCCGCCGCCGCCGTGCGGGATGGCGAAGGTCTTGTGCAGGTTGAGGTGCATGACGTCGGCGCCGATCTCCGCCGGGCGGCAGATGCCGACCATCGCGTTCATGTTGGCGCCGTCCATGTACACCTGTCCGCCGTGGTTGTGCACGATCTTGCAGATCTGGCGGATGCTCTCCTCGAACACGCCGTGGGTGGACGGATAGGTGACCATGCTGGCGGCGAGTCGCGCCGAATGCTCGCTCGCCTTGGACTCCAAGTCCTCGATGTCGATGTTGCCGTCGGCGTCGCATTGCACCACCACCACCTTCATCCCCGCCATGATCGCGCTCGCCGGATTGGTGCCGTGCGCCGACGACGGGATGAGGCAGATGTCGCGCGCGTCGTCGCCGTGCGAGCGGTGATAGGCGCGGATGCACAGCAGCCCGGTGTACTCGCCCTGCGAGCCGGCGTTCGGCTGGAAACTGAAGCCGGCGAAGCCGGTCAACTCGCACAGCATCGAGTCGAGTTTGTTGATGATGCGGTGATAGCCGCGGGTGTGCTTCGGCGGCGCGAACGGATGGATGTGCGCGAACAGCGGATTCGAGATCGGCTCCATCTCCGACGCGGCGTTCAACTTCATCGTGCACGAGCCGAGCGGAATCATCGAGCGCGACAGCGTGATGTCCTTGCTCGCGGTCTTGCGCAAGTAGCGCATGAACTCGGTCTCGGAGCGATAGCGATGGAAATGCGGATGCTGCATGAACTCGCCGCGCCGCTCCAACTTCGCCGGAATCGACTTGTCCAAGTCCTTGGTGAACATCGAGCCGCTGATCTCGTGCGCGGTGGTGGCGGCGAACACTTGCAGCAAGCCGTCCACCTTCTGCGCCGAGATGGTCTCGTCGAGGCTGATGCCGAGGCGGTCGTCGTCGATCAGCCGCAAGTTATAACGCGCTTGCTCGGCTTTGTCGCGCAGCCGCCGCGCGCGTCCCGGGGTGCGCACCACGATGGTGTCGAAGAAGTGTTGATGCTCGACCTCGAAGCCGAAATGCGACAGCCCGTCGGCGAGCGCGCGCGCCATCCGATTGACCCGCCGCGCGATGCGAATCAGTCCGTCGGGACCGTGATACTGCGCGTAGAAAGTCGCCATCACCGCCAGCAAAACCTGCGCGGTGCAGATGTTGCTGGTCGCCTTGTCGCGGCGGATGTGCTGCTCGCGGGTCTGCAGCGCCATGCGATAGGCGCGGTTGCCGTTGGCGTCCACCGAGACGCCGATCAGTCGCCCGGGAAGGCTGCGCTTGTATGCGTCGCGGGTGGCGATATACGCCGCGTGCGGGCCGCCGAATCCCATCGGCACGCCGAAGCGCTGGGTGCTGCCGACGGCGATGTCGGCGCCGAGTTCGCCCGGCGGCGTCAGCAGCGTCAGCGCCAGCGGATCGGCCGCGACCACCGCCAGCGCGCGGTTGGCGTGCAGCGTCTCGATCACCTTGCGATGATCGCGGATCGCGCCCGACGCGCACGGATATTGCAGCAATGCGCCGAAGCATTCGGCGTCGTCGTCGCCGCCGACGTTGTTGCCAAAGTGTTCGCCGAGATCGACCACCACCGCGTCGATCCCCATCGGCCGCGCGCGCGTCTGCACCACGGCGATGGTCTGCGGCAGGCAGTCGCGGTCGAGCAGGAAGCGGTTGGACTGGCTCTTGCCGACGCGCCGCGCCAGCATCATCGCCTCGGCCGCGGCGGTTGCCTCGTCGAGCAGCGAGCCGTTGGCGATCTCCATCCCGGTCAAGTCCATGATCATCTGCTGGAACGACAGCAGCACCTCGAGCCGCGCTTGGCTGACCTCGGGCTGATACGGCGTGTACGCGGTGTACCAGTCGGGGTTCTCCATCACGTTGCGGCGGATCACCGGCGGCGTCACCGTGCCGTAGTAGCCGAGCCCGATCATCGAGATCGCCGCGGTGTTGTCGGCGGCGACTTGTCGGCTGAGTTTGTTCAGGCGGTTCTCGTCGAGCGCCTCGGGCAGGCGGAAGCGATGGCCGCTTTGAATCGACGACGGAATGGTCTGGTCGATTAGTTCGTCCAGCGACCCGACCCCGAGAGCGCGCAGCATCGCGGCGATCTGATCGGGGTTGGAGCCGATGTGGCGAACGGTGAAATCATCGGCGCGCGGCATGGCGACTCCTCGATGTTGATGCGGGTTCGGGTGTGAATGCGGACGCGCGCTACGCCAGCGACTGCACGAACTTCTGGTACGCGTCGGCGTCCATCATCGCGTCCAGTTGCGCCGGCTCGGCGGCCTTCATCTTATAGAACCAGCCGCCGCCCTCGGGTTCGTCGTTGACCAGTTCGGGGGTGTCGGCGAGTTGCGCGTTGGACTCGGTCACGGTGCCGGTCAGCGGCGACTTGACCTCGCTCGCCGCCTTGACCGACTCCACCACCGCCGCCTCCGCGCCTTGCGTCACCGCGGCGTCGGCGGCGAGCAGTTCGACATAGACGATCTCCCCCAGTTGCTCTTGGGCGTAGTCGGTGATGCCGACCACATGCACGCCGTCCTCCTCGCGCACCCATTCATGATCTTCGGTGTATTTCGTGCTCATGCCATACCTCGTTGCATAGTTCGTTGTGGATGTTGTCGCACCGACGCGTCGGCGTCGGCGATGAAAATAAACGATGCGCGCGCCGTCGTCGGCGATGAATGGAAGCGGCGGACTCAGCGATAGAAGTTGTTCGCCACGAACGGCAGTTTCGCCACCGTCGCCGGCAGCGGGCGGTTGCGCACCAGCGCTTGCACTTCGGTGCCGACCGCGGCGTGCGCGACGGCGACGTAGCCCATGCTGATCGGATGGCCGAGGCTCGGCGCGAAGCCGCCGCTGGTGATTTCGCCGATGCGGTTGGAGTCGGCGTCGAGCAGCGCAGTTCCCTCGCGCGCCGGCGCGCGACCTTGCGGGCTCAGCCCGACCCACAAACAGACAACCTCACGCGACCT
>JBPCXC010000107.1:0-10345 GCA_051008875.1 bacterium | reverse complement strand
GGTCGATGTGGTCATCTTCCGCGAGAACACCGAGGATGTGTACGCCGGCATCGAATACGCCAGCGGCACCGACGAGAACCGCAAACTGGCGAAGTTCCTGCGCGAGGAGATGGGCGCCGAGTTCTTCGACGACGCCGGGCTCGGCATCAAGCCGGTCAGCGCGCACGGCAGCAAGCGGCTGGTGCGCAAGGCGATCCGCTACGCCATCGAGCGCGGAAAGTCGAGCGTCACGCTGGTGCACAAGGGCAACATCATGAAGTTCACCGAAGGCGCGTTCCGCAACTGGGGCTACGAAGTCGCGCTGCAGGAGTTCCGCGATCACGTGGTCACCGAGGACGAGTTGTGGGACGCGCATGGCGGCGAGTTGCCAGCGGGCAAGGTGCTGATCAAGGATCGCATCGCCGACATCATGTTCCAACTGCTGCAACTTCGCCCGGCGGAGTTCGAGGTGCTGGCGACCACCAACTTGAACGGCGACTATCTCTCCGACGCGCTCGCCGCCGAAGTCGGCGGCGTCGGCATCGCCCCCGGCGCGAACATGGCGGATCACATCGCGGTGTTAGAGGCGACCCACGGCACCGCGCCGAAATACGCCGGCCAGAACAAGGTCAACCCGTCGTCGCTGCTGTTCTCCGGCGTGATGATGCTCGAATACATCGGCTGGAACGAAGCCGCCGAGTCGATCAACCGCGCCTTCGTCGCCGCGCTCGCCGAGCAGACCGTGACCTACGACTTCGCCCGCCAAATGCCCGGCGCGACCACCGTCTCCACCAGCGGCTTCGCCGACGCGTTGATCGCGAAGATCAAGGCGTAAGAGTCAACGCATACGAGTCAACGCGCAAGCGCGATCAAAACCAGCGCACCATGCCGATGATCGCGGTGGCGGCGTAGAAGAATTGCAGCAGGAACATGCCGCGATGCCGGCAACGATGCGACCATAGCCCGAGCAGCACGGCGGACAGTAGCAGCAACGCGAAGCCGTAGAATTCGGCGCCGATGTTCAGCGCGATCATCAACGCATACAACACGGCGATGGTGACGCCGAGCCATTCGAGAACTTTATGTTGCCTCATACGCTTATGTTGCCTCATACGATGTGGTTGCTTCATACTCGTTTTCTGTAATGCCAATCGTCGCCCGCGCGGGTTATACTAGCACGGCGACGGCGATTCACGGCGTCGGCGACTCCTTCGGAACCATCATGTCTGCGCAATCCAACCCGGCGAAAAAGGGCATCGTCATCGCGGCGATCGCGGCGATCGCGGCGGCGCTGGTGTATCTCGGGCCGGAGCAATACCTCAACCTCGAATACATCCAGTCGCAACTCGGCCGGCTGGTCGAATACCGGCGCGCGCAGCCGGTCTCGTCGGCGTTGTTGTACGCCGCGTTGTACATCGCGGTCGCGGCCGCGTCGATCCCCGGCGCGCTGGTGCTCACGCTCGCCTCCGGCGCGATCTTCGGCTTCGTGCTCGGCTCGTTGATCGTCGCCGTCTCGGCCACGCTCGGCGCGACCATCGCGTTTTGGATCTCGCGCTATTTGTTCGACGACTTGGTGCAAGCCAAGATGGGCGACCGGCTGACCAAGATCCGCGAGAAGTTCCGCGCCGAGGGCGCGCTGTATCTATTCTCCATCCGCCTGGTGCCGGCGTTCCCGTTCTTCGTGGTCAACCTGGTGATGGGCTTGACCTCGATCAAGACCACCACCTACATGGCGGCGTCGTTCCTCGGCATGCTCGCGCCGAGCATGGTGTTCGTCAACGCCGGCACGCAACTGGCGAAACTCGACTCGATCAAGGGGCTATTGTCGCCGCAGATCATCGCCTCGTTCGTGCTGCTCGCGGCGTTCCCGTATGCGGCGCGGTATTTCCTTAAACTTCTGGCGGCGCGGCGCGCGCGATGAGTATTAAGCGGAAATACGACGCCAACCTGATCGTCGTCGGCGCCGGCAGCGCCGGGCTGGTCAGCGCCTACATCGGCGCCGCGATCAAAGCCAAGGTGATCTTGATCGAGCAGGCGGAGATGGGCGGCGACTGCCTCAACCGCGGCTGCATCCCGTCGAAGTCGCTGATCGCCTCGGCCAAACTGCTGCATCAAATCAAACGCGCGAGCGACTACGGCATCCACACCGCCACCGCGCAGTTCGACTTCGCCGACATCATGCGGCGAGTCGAGTCGATCATCCAGACCATCGCGCCGCACGACTCGGCCGAGCGTTATGCATCGCTCGGCGTCGAAGTCATCGCCGGCTGCGCGCGGCTGACCTCAAAGCACAGCGTCGCGGTGACCGCGCCCGACGGCTCGACGCGCGAACTGACCGCGCGCGCGATCATCGTCGCCGTCGGCGGCGCGCCGTTCGTGCCGCCGATCGAAGGCATCGATCAAGTCGACGTGCTCACCTCGGACAACATCTGGGGACTGCGCGAGTTGCCGCGGCGACTGCTGGTGCTCGGCGGCGGACCGATCGGCTGCGAACTGGCGCAATGCTTCGCGAGATTCGGTAGCCGCGTCAGCGTGGTCGAGATGCTGCCGCAAATCATGATCCGCGAAGACGCCGAGATCGCCGCCGAAATCGCCGCCACCTTCGTCGCCGAAGGCATCGACCTGCGCCTTGGCCATCGCGCCGAGCGCATCGCGGTGGACGGCGAACGCAAGGTGTTGCACTGCAGTCACGACGACGCGCGCGTCGAAATCGAGTTCGATCAAATCCTGGTCGCGGTCGGTCGCGCGGCGCAACTCGACGGCTGGGGCTTGCGCGAACTCGACATCCCGCTCAGCCAACGCCGCACGGTCGAAGTCAACGACTACCTGCAAGCCGGCTATCCGTCGATCTACGCCTGCGGCGACTTGGTCGGGCCGTATCAGTTCACCCACGCGGCGTCGCATCAAGCGTGGTATGCGTCGGTCAACGCGCTGTTCGCCCCGTTCAAGAAGTTCAAGATCGACTACCGCGCGCTGCCGTGGGCGACCTACACCGACCCCGAAGTCGCCCGCGTCGGCCTGAACGAACTCGACGCCATCGAGCGCGGCGTGGCGTACGAAGTGACTCGTTACGACCTGTCCAAACTCGACCGCGCGCTGACCGACGGCGACGCGCGCGGCTGCGTCAAAGTGCTGACCGTCCCCGGCAAAGACAAAATCCTCGGCGCCACCATCATCGGCGCGCACGCCGGCGACCTCATCGCCGAAATCACCCTCGCCATGCGCCACGACCTCGGCCTCAACAAAATCCTGCAAACCATCCACGCCTACCCGACATGGATGGAAGCCAACAAGTTCCTAGCCGGCAACTGGAAACGCGATCACGCTCCGGCGTGGGCGTTGAACCTATTGGAACGATTCCATCGTTGGCGGCGGTGAATTAAATCAACTTGTTTTTTCGCAACTCGTTCTTTATCTGTGCAACGGATAAAGGTTTTTCGCTGTCCGTGTGTGCAATACGATGACAATTCGGACAAAGCACGGACAAGTCGCTTTCGGTAACTTCAATTGACTCTCCCGCCGTTCCAATCGGTGTTTTGTGATGACAATCAATAATGTATTTGTCGCCAACTTTGCAAAAATAGCCGCACGATTGACACTTGAAGCCATGTTTCTTTTTGACCGCGTAGGCAAATGATGGACTACGTTGCACTACTTTTATTTCCCGCAGATACTGCTCGCCTTCTTTGGCTTCCCGCTTATGCATTGGAATTGCGACGACTGAAGGAGCATCTTCTTTAAACAACTCCTTATAAACTTTACTCCAGTTGGAGTATTTAAAAACTTTCTTCTGTTCGGTCTCCGCTATTTTGGGCTGTTCTTCTTCTGAGTTTTTCCACCCCTCAAATCCGGGAAATCCTGCGATTTTAGGTCCGGGCAATTTTGTTTCTTGATTAACAACGATCGCGCTAAATGTTATTGGTGCTTTTAATAATCCACAATCATTAATTGCCCGATTTAAATTCCCAAGCAAATGGGGGATATGCCAATTCGGATGCATACGTTTCGCAATTGTTACGCTCTCTTCGCGCGCGCGTTCTCGCACTTGTCCATAGGTGATGACTTCTTTTCTCTCGATTGCTTCAAGTAATATTTTCATTAACAACTTCAACGATCGATAGCGTTTTCCATTTTTATCAATCACCACCCTACCCCTGAATCTTCACCACCGTCCGCCCCCAGTTGGAGCCGTCGAAGTAACTCTCGAACACGCTCGGCAAGTCGGTCAGCGGGACTTCGCGGGTGACGATTGAGTCGAGTTTGTTCGGCTTCAGGTCGGCGCCGAGGCGCGACCAGATTTCGTTGCGCATTGCGGTTGGCATTTCGATCGAGTTGATGCCGAGCAGCGACACGCCGCGCAGGATGAACGGCATCACGGTGGTATGCAGTTCGTGGCTGTCGACCAAGCCGATGCTGGCGATGTTGCCCCATGGCTTGACCGTGCGCGTCAGCCAAGCGAGGGTTTCGCCGCCGGCGTTGTCCACCGCGCCGCCCCAGGTCGCCTTCTCCAGCGGGCGGTTGCCTTTTTCGATCGTGTTGCGGTCGATGAAGTCGCCGGCGCCGAGCGCGCGCAGGTAATCGTGCTGCTCTTTCTTGCCGGTGAACGCGACCACGTCGTAGCCGGACGCGCTCAAGATGTTGATCGCGACGCTGCCGACGCCGCCGGTCGCGCCGGTGACGACGATCGGGCCGTTGTCCACGGTCTGCCCGTTCTGCGTCATGCGCGCGACCGCCATGGCCGCGGTGAATCCGGCGGTGCCGAGTATCATCGCCTCGCGCAGGTCGAGTCCGTCCGGCAGCGGCACGACGTTGTCGGCTTTGACCCGCGCGACCTCGGCGTAGCCGCCGTCGGCGGTCTCGGACAAGCCGCCGCCGCTGGCGAGCACTTGGTCGCCTTCGCGGAATCGGGAGTCGCTCGACTGCGTCACCACGCCCGACAGATCGATGCCGCCGTTCAGCGGGAACTGGCGCAGGATCTTGCCGCGGCCGGTGGCGGCCAGCGCGTCCTTGTAGTTGACCCCCGACCACATCACCTTGATCACGACCTCGCCGGGCGTGAGGTCGTCAAGTTCGAGTCGCTCGAAGGCGGCGGCGATGTTGCCGTCGATCTGGTTGATTCGATAAGCGTTGAATGACATCGGATTACCTCGGTTGATGACGCGAATGCAACGGGCTGGTGCGCGGGAAATGCGCGCGCAGGAACTCCATCTGGTCGGCCAGGATGCGCCGTCCCTGCAGGTACATGTACTCGGCGTGGGTCGGCGTGAACGGCACCGCCAGCAACTCCATTCCGGCTTGCTGCGGCGTGCCGCCGGCCTTGTGGTTGTTGCACCGCACGCAGGCGGTGACCACGTTGTTCCAACTGTCGGTGCCGCCTTGGCTTAGCGGCGTGACGTGATCGCGCGACAGCCGCTGCTGCGGGAATCGACCGCCGCAATACAGGCACAGATAATCGTCGCGCTGGAACAGCGGGCGGTTGTGCAGCGGCGGGACATAGCCGCCGCGCATCTTCATCACCGCATGGCTGCCGCCGTGCGTGGCGATGATCGAGTTGACGTCGATGCGACTGCGCGCGCCGCTGATGCGATTGACGCCGCCGCGCACGCGCATCGAGTTCTCGCCGCAGGCATACGCCACCTGCCCGAGGCATTGCAGCGTGACCGCGCGCTTGAAATCGATCCACTCCAACGGCATGCCCGATGCGTCGGTTCGCAGGATCAACTGGGTTGGCGGAAACATGTCGGTCGACGGCGCTTGCCCGAATTTCGTTGCCGGGATTGGCGCGCGCCACTGTATCACAACACGGCGACCGCGCGCGACCGACCTATGGCAACAGCGGCAACAGCAAGCGCAATGCGAGGTTGGCGAGGACGCCGGCGGCGATGTCGTCGAGCATGATGCCGAGACCGCCGCCGACGCGCCGGTCGAGCAACGAGATCGGCCACGGCTTGGCAATGTCGAACAGGCGGAACAACGCGAACCCCAACGCCGCCGCACTCCACGACAACGGGATGAACGCCAACGCGATCCACAGCCCGACCATCTCGTCCCACACGATCGCCGGGTGGTCATGCGCCTCGAGCGCGTCCGCCGCGCGCGCGCACAAACGCACGCCGACGACCACCGCAAGCGCGACCGCGACGCCATAGCCGAACGGCCCGAGCGCATGCAGCAACGGCACGAACGGCAACGCCACCAACGCCCCGCACGTCCCCGGCGCCCGCGGCGCAAACCCGACGCCGAACCCGAACGCGAAGAAGTGCACTGGGCTTCGCAATAGATCGCGACGGTTAGGTTGGTTCATCGGCGGCGTTGGTTGCGGTGGGATCGGTCGTGTTTGCGGCGGCGGCATCGTCGTCCGCGTCGGCAACGGCATCGGTCGCGTTTGCGGCGGCGGCATCGTCGTCCGCGCCAGCATCGGCATCATCGTTCGCGCTGGCATCCGCAGTCGCATCGTCCGCGTTGGCATTGGCGGCATCATCGGTCGCACCATCGCCGTCGCCGTCGCTCGCGACGGTCACACCGCGTTCGGCGCGCGCGATTTTGTCGAGCACGCCGTTGACGTATTTGTAGCCGTGCTCGGTGCCGAACGCCTTGGCAAGATCAATCGCCTCGTCCAGCACCACCCGCGCCGGCACATCGCGCGCGCAGGCGAGTTCATACGCGCCAAGTCGCAGGATCGCTTGCTCGACCACGTCGAGGCGATCCGACTCGCGGTTGGAATGCGCGGCGATCAACGCATCGAGTCGCTCGATGCGCGCCGGGATGTCGGCGATCAGCGCAAGGAAATACGCGCGCGCGGCGCCGCTCAAACGCTCGTTGTCGATGAAACTGCGTTCGATCTGCGACGGCGCCTGGCCAGTCAGCCGCCATTGATAGAGCGCCTGCACCGCGCATCGGCGCGCTAGGCGACGACCGCTTATCGCCACGCGCTACAGCCGCCGCAGCGTGCTGGCCATCTGCAACGCCGCCAGCGCGGCGTCGGCGCCTTTGTTGCCGACGCGTTGCTTGCCTTCGCGCGCGGGCGCGTCGTCGGCGTCGCTCGCGCGCGCTTGCGCTTGGGCGACGGTGTCGGTGGTCAGCACGCCGAAAATGATCGGCACATCGCCTTCGAGATTCAACCGCGCGATGCCGCGCGCGCATTCGCCGGCGACGTAGTCGAAGTGCGCGGTCGCGCCGCGGATGACCGCGCCGAGCGCGATCACGGCGGCATAGTCGCCCGACTTCGCCATGCGCTTGCACGCCATCGGGATCTCGAACGCGCCCGGCACCCAGACGCAGTCGATGCGCTGCGCGGCGACGCCGTGGCGCGCGAGCGTCGCGGTCGCGCCGGCGACCAACCGCTCGGTGATGAAACGATTGAAGCGACCGGCGACGATCGCATAGCGCGCGGCGACCGCGTCCGCGGCGATGGAGTCGTCGGGTTCATTCATGTTGCTGTTGCCAAGTTTCGAGTTGCTGCTTCAGTTGCCGCGGAGTGGCGATGTAAGCGACGATCTCGAGGCCGAATCCGGAGAGTCCGTGGGCGCGCCGCTCGCGTCCGAGCGCGAGCACTTTGCGCACATTCAAGTCGGCGAGGATCTGCCCGCCGGCGCCGAGCATCCGCAAGTTGGCGGGGCTGTCGGCGGCGTCCGCCTTGATCGCCTTGCGCGCGCCTTTGCCTTTGCCGCCGCCGTCGCCGTCGCCGTCTTTGGTCGGGCGCAACTCGATGCGTCCGGCGATCTCCTCGGCGGATTCGTCATACGACAATAGCACGATCACGCCGCACTCGGCCGCGGCGATGGTGTCGAGCGCCTTCTCCAGCGACCAACTCCACGGCGACGCCGGCTCGAGCACGATGTCGAGCAGGCCGCGATGGACATGCACGCGCACCGGCGTCGGCGCTTGCGGATCGATGTCGCCGCGCACCAGCGCCAAGTGCACGCCGCCTTCGACCATGTCGCGGTAGATGAACGACTTGAATCGCTCCTGGCGCAGTTGCAGATGCGACTCGGACACGCGCTGCACGGTCGGGTCGTTGCGCATGCGGTAGCGGATCAACTCGGCGATTGCGCCGATGCGCAAACCGTGCGCGCGGCCGAACTCGACCAAGTCCGGCAGCCGCGCCATGCTGCCGTCGGGGTTGAGGATCTCGCAGATCACGCTGGCCGGCTCGAAGCCGCTCATGCGCGCGAGATCAATGCCGGCTTCGGTGTGGCCGGCGCGGGTCAGCACGCCGCCGGGCTGCGCCTTGATCGGGAAGATGTGGCCGGGCGTGACCAGGTCGTCGGGCGATGCGTCGGCGGCGACCGCCGCGCGCACCGTGATCGCGCGGTCATGCGCCGAGATGCCGGTGGTGACGCCGCGCGCGGCTTCGATCGAGACCGTGAAGTTGGTCGCGAAGCGCGCGCTGTTGCGGCTCACCATCAGCGGCAGTTCGAGTCGATCGCAACGCGCTTCGCTGAGCGCCAAACAGATTAGCCCGCGCCCATGCGCAGCCATGAAGTTGATGTGCTCGGCGGTGGCGCATTCGGCGGCGACCAGCAGATCGCCCTCGTTCTCGCGATCCTCGTCGTCCACCAAGATCACCATCTTGCCCTCGCGAAAATCCGCCAGCACCGACTCGATCGGATCAATCTTCGCCGCGTTGCCCGCGTTCATCTGCTTATCCTCGCGCGCGTGTTGCTCGCGCAAAAGTTCGCCGGCATCGACTCGGTCGGATCAATCTGCATCGCGTCGCCCGCGTTCATCTGCTTATCCTCGCACGCGTGTTGCTCGCGCAAAAGTCGGTCGGCATCGACTCGGGCGGATCAATCTGCATCGCGTTGCCCGCGTTCATCTATTTCGCCTCGCGCGAGTCCAGCAGCCGTTGCGCATAGCGCGCGAGCGGATCGGCCTCGAGATGCACGCGCGCACCGACGCGCAGCGCGCCGAGCGCGGTCGCGCGCAAGGTGTGCGGCACCAGCATCACTTCGAATCGCGTGCGCCCGGACGCGGGCTCGTCCGACGCCGCGTTGACGGTCAGGCTGACGCCGTCCACCGCGACCGCGCCTTTGGCCGCGAGCAAGACGCCGAGCGCGCGCGGCGCGGCGATGCGCATGCGCGTGAAGGCGTCGGTCGGAGCGATCTCGATCACTTCGCCGACGCCATCGACATGTCCCGGCACCAAGTGCCCGCCAAGCGGCGTGCGCAAGGTCAGCGCCGGCTCGAGATTGAGCCGCTGGCCGACCGTCCATTCGCCGATCAAGCATTTCGCCAACGTCTCCGGCGAGATGTCGAAGTCGGCGCAAGTCGCGCGCGCGCCATCGCCCGCATCGCGCAA
Source organism: bacterium (assembly GCA_051008875.1). Taxonomy (GTDB): domain Bacteria; phylum Pseudomonadota; class Gammaproteobacteria; order Arenicellales; family Poriferihabitantaceae; genus JAHRAW01. Next base: position 1,065 of record JBPCXC010000107.1, on the reverse strand, counting down.
TGCGCTTTCGACATCGCCCGCGTCGTGCGGTGCACTTTCGCTCTCGCCCGCATCGCGCAATGCGGCCACGGTCAGGCAGGCGCCGTTGACTGCGATGCTGTCGCCGACTTGGAGCGGCGCGTCGTCCGCATCCATCGCCGCTATCAGCGCGCCCAACTCCACCGCCAGCGCGCGACCGCCGCCGCGATCGCGGATCGATTCGACCGTGCCGATGGCGCGCACGATGCCGGTGAACATCGCTACGACCGCTGCGCGTCGCGCTGATCATCGGCGCCGTCGTCGGCGTCATCAGCACGATGAAGCGTCAACCGCAAGTCGCGGCCGATGCGGCGGATGTCGCCGAATGCGAAGCGGTGCTTGTCGTCCATGCACGCCAACTCGGGCAAGTCGAACATGCCGTTGGCGTTGCTGCCGAGCAGGTCGGGGGCGAGATAGATCACGATCTCGTCGACCAGTCGCTGCTGCAGCATCGCGCCGCTCAGTCGCGGGCCGGCTTCGAGCATCAACTCGTTGATTTCGCGCGCCGCCAACTCCGCCATCACTTCGCGCAGATCGATCGCGCCGTCGCGTTCGGTGCCGGCGATGACTTCAACTGAGCCGCTGCGCAGCGCGGCGGCGTCGGCGGCGTTGGCGGCGGCGGTGATGATCAGCGCGTCGCCCGGCGGCTGCAGAATGCGCGAGCGCGGCGGCGTGCTCAGGTGGCTGTCGAGGATCACGCGTAGCGGCTGGCGCGCGACGCCGTCGAGCCGCGCGGTCATGCGCGGGTCGTCGCGCAGCACGGTGCCGACGCCGGTGAGGATCGCGGAACTCGCGGCGCGCAGGCGATGCGCGTCGCGGCGCGCGGCGGCGGAGGTGATCCACTGGCTTTCGCCGCTCGCCAGCGCGGTCTTGCCGTCCGCGCTCGCCGCCATCTTCAGCTGCACCCACGGACGGCCGTCGCTCATGCGCTGGCAAAAGCCGCGGTTCAACGCGCGCGCGGCAGACGCGCCGACGCCGACCGCGACTTCGACACCGGCGCTTCGCAACGCGGCGATGCCGGCGCCGTTGACGCGCGGATTGGGATCC
>JBPCXC010000106.1:0-5790 GCA_051008875.1 bacterium | reverse complement strand
ACCGAATGGACCGCGCCGACCGTGAACGCGAGCACGAACATCACGCTGACGCTGACCGCGACCGACAATCACAACGCAAGCGCCACCGCCAGCGTCGAGGTCACCGTGCTGCCTCCGCCGTCCGTTGTCACGCTGTCACTCAGCCCGACGAGCGTGAGCGAAGGCGACGGCGCCACGACCATCACCGTGACCGCCACGATCGCGCCGACCAGCAGCGTGTTCTTAACTGAGCGGACGCTGACGCTTTCAATCGGCGACGCAACCGGCGGTGGCGCAGCGACCGAAGGCGCCGACTACGCCACCATCGGCGAAGTCCAACTCACCCTCCCCGCACGCGCCGCGAACGCAACTACAACCTTCACGCTCACGCCGACCGACGACGACATTGCCGAAGGCGACGAGACCATCGCGGTCGCCTTGCCCTCGCCGCCGGACGGCGTGACCGCCGACGCCGCGACCTTGACCCTCGCCGACAACGACACCGCTGGTGTGACGATCATCACCGACCCGGCGAGCAACCCGCCGACGATCGCGCTCGTCGAGGACGGCGACGGCAACAGCGCGACTTACACCGTGATGCTCAACACCCAACCGAGCGGCGAGGTCATCGTGACTCCGTCCGCCGACAGCGGCGACATTGCCGTCGAGATCGTCAGCGCCGCGCCCGATCCGCCCGACGCGTTGATGTTCGACGCCGACAACTGGGATCGCCCGCAACGCGTGCGCGTGACCGCCGTCAACGACGACATCGTCAACAACCCCGCGCGCGCCGCGACCATCACGCACGCGGTCGCGGGCGCGGACTACGATGCGGTCGTCGCCGCCGACTTGACGGTGACGCTCGCCGACGACGACACCGCCGGTGTGACCATCGCCACCGATCCGACCTCAAACCCGCCGGCGCTTACGCTTGCCGAGGCTGGCGACGACAACAGCGCGACTTACACCGTGGCGCTCAACACCCAGCCGAGCGGCGAGGTCATCGTCACCGCGACCAGCGGCGACACCAGCGTCGCACGGACAAACGGCGCCGAGAGTACGGCGGCGCGCACGCTGACTTTCACCGCCGCCGGATGGAACGAGCCGCAGACGGTGACCATCATCGCCGTCAACGACGACCTCGACAGCGAGCGCGGCGCGACGATCACGCATACGGTCGCGAGCACCGCGGACGCGGACTACGACGGCATCGTCGCGGCGTCGGTTGCGGTCGCGCTGATCGACGACGACGCCGCGCCGGGCATGCCGACCGGGTTGATGGCGGACGCGGAATCGAGCGTCGAGTTGAGCGCGTCGTGGGTCGAGCCGGCCGACGCCAACCCGGCGGTCACCGGCTACTCGGTCCAATACCGGCAAGGCCGCGACGGCGACTACACCGGCGTGACCTTCTTCGGCGTCGGCACGATGGCGAGCATCACCGGGCTGCGCGCCGACACCGAATACCAAGTGCGCGTCGCCGCGATGAACGCGGTCGGCCCCGGGCCGTATGCGCGCGCGAGCGCCAACACGTACGACATGCACGGCGCGCTGGCTTTCACCGACGTCGACGCGGCGACGCGCGCGGTCGCCGAGAACGCCGCCGGCGGCGCGAACGTCGGCGCGGCGTTGGCGGCGGCGAGCAATCCGGACAGCGGCGTTGCGTTGATCTTCTCCGAAGAGAGCGGCGGCGACGGCGGGGCGTTGTTCGATGTCAGCGCGGACGGGCAGATCACGGTGGCGAATGGCGCGGAGTTGGACTTCGAAGCGGTCGCGAGTTACACGTTGGTCGTCGGCGTGCGCGACAACTTGATCAACGTTCCCGGCGCGATGAACGGCGATGCGGACAGCGCGGTGGATGACACAATTGTGGTGACGATCAGCGTCACCGATGTGAACGAAGCGCCGTCATTCGACGACGGCGACGCGACGATGCGCGCGGTCGCCGAGAACGCCGCGGGCGGCGCGAACGTCGGCGCGGCGCTGGCGGCGAGTGACCCGGACGGCGATGCGCTGAGATTCTTCGAGCAAAGCGGCGGCGACGGCGGGGCGTTGTTCGATGTCAGCGCGGGCGGGCAGATCACGGTGACGAATGGCGCGGTGCTCGACTTCGAAGCGGTCGCGAGTTACACGTTGATCGTCGGCGTGCGCGATAACTCAATCAACATTCCCGGCGCGACCAACGGCGATGCGGACAGCGTGGTGGATGACACGATCGCGGTAACGATCGACATCACCGACGTGAATGAAGACCCGACGCTCAGCATCGTCGGCGTCACCACGGTTGCCGAAAGCAATCAACTCACATTGACGTTGAACGGCGCCGACGCGGAGACCGACGCGAATCAACTGACCTACGCCGACGACGCGGACTTCGGCGCGATCAGCGGCAACACCTTCACTTGGACGCCGGACTTCGGCGATGCCGGACTGCATCCGATCACGTTCACCGTGACCGACGCCGACGGCAACACCGCGACCGCCGCGACGACGATCGCCGTCACCGCCGCCACCCGCGCGCCGACCCGCATCGCGTTGTCGCTCGACCCGGCGAGCGTGCGCGAAGGCGACGGCGCGACCACCATCGCCGTAACCGCAACGCTCGCGCCGAGCGGCAACGTGTTCTCGGACGCGCGGACGCTGACGCTCTCGGTCGGCGGCGCGAGCGGCGACGGCGCGGCGATCGAAGGCGCCGACTTCGCCGCCGTCGGCGATGTCCGACTCACCATCCCAGCGCGCGCGTCGAACGCGACCGCGACCTTCACCTTCACGCCGACCGACGACGATTTCGCCGAAGACGACGAGACCATCGCGGTCGCCATGACCTCGCCGCCGGACGACGTCACCGCCGACGCCGCGACGCTCACGCTCGTCGACAACGACGCCGCCGGCATCACCATCGCCACCGACCCGGCGAGCGACCCGCCGACGATCGCGCTCGCCGAGAACGGCGGCGGCAACCGCGCGTCCTACGCCGTCGCGCTCGCCAGCCATCCGACCGACGACGTCATCGTGACTCCGTCGGTGCTCGGCGCCGGCGGCTTGTTCGCGCTCGCCGGCGCCGAGCGCAACGCGGTCGCCGCGCTGACCTTCACCGACGCCGACGGCAACGCGCTCGACGCGCTGATCTTCGCCGCCGACGACTGGCGCACGCCGCAGCGGGTGATCGTCACCGCGGTCGACGACGACCTCGACAATCGCGACAACGAACGCGACGCGATCATCGCGCATTCGGTCGTCAGCGCGGATGCGAACTACGACAACTTCGCCGCCGCGTCGGTCGGGGTCAGCGTCGCCGACGACGATGACGCCGGCGTGATCATCAGCGCAACTTCGTTGACCTTGGACGAGGACGGCGGCGCCGGCGCATACACCATCGCGTTGCGCAGCGAGCCGTTCGGCGGCGACTTGGCGGGCGAAGTCACGGTGGGGTTGGCGAGCGACGGCGATGGAACCGAGATCGAGTTCGGCGCCGAGTCGCGCGAAGGCAAGACGCTGACCTTCACCGCCGACGACTGGGACCGACCGCAGCGCGTGGAGGTGATCGGCGTCGACGACGACATCGTCAATGACATCGAGCGCGTCGCGACCATCACGCACCAAGTCGCCGGCGCCGACTACGACGCGGTCGCCGCCGGCGAGGTGCGGGTGACGCTGACCGACGACGACGCCATCGGCGTGCGCATCGGCGCGGCTTCGTTGACGCTCGCCGAAAACGGCGGCGCGCAAACCTACGCCGTCGTGTTGCAGACTCGACCGAGCGGCGATGTCGTCGTGACCGCGACCAGCGACGACACCAACATCGCGCGAACCAACGGTGCTGCGAGTGCGACGGCGCGCGTGCTGACTTTCACCGCCGACGACTGGCGCACGCCGCAGACGGTGACCGTCACCGCCGTTGACGACGACCTCGACAACGAGCGCGGCGCGACGATCATGCATGAAGTCGTCAGCGCGGACGCGGACTACGACGACATCGCCGTCGCGTCGGTGGAAATCCACATCATCGACGACGACGACGCGCCAAACGCGCCGACCAACTTGCGCGCGCGCGCGATCTCCGAAGTCGAACTGAGTTTGTCGTGGAACGCGCCCGCCGGCACCAACCCGGCGATCACCGAATACGTCGTCGAATATCGCGCGAGCGGCGACGGCGCATACACCGACGCGGCGCATTCCAGCACCGGCACCACCGCGATGGTGAACGGCCTCGCCCCGCGCACCGCATACCAAGTCCGCGTCGCCGCGATCAACGCGATCGGCACCGGACCGTATGCGAGCGCGCGCGCCAGCACGGTGCTCGACAACACGCCCGCGATCCACGACGTGATCCTGCCGGAACTGGCGCGCGCGATCGTCGATCGCGCCAACAGCACGATCGCGCGGCGCGTTCGACAAAGGCATGACTCCGCCGCCGGCTTGCGCCTCAACAACGCAACGCCGATGGCCGCGTTGGCGGCGCATGCGCGCGCGCTCGACGACCAGCAGAGCGTCGGCGCGCAGATGCGAAGTTTGTTCGGCGACGCCGCGTTCGCCTTGCCGCTGTCCGACTTGAGCGAGCGCGATGAATGGGGCGCGGCGACGTTGTGGGGCAACAGCGCCTACGCCGAACTCGGCGGCGACGAGCGCGGCGTGAACTGGAGCGGCGAGTTGATGCATCTCGAACTCGGCGTCGACGCGCGCCCGGCCGAAGGCATGCTCGCCGGCGCGATGCTGGCGTGGAGCGAAAGCGACGTGCGTTACGCCCACGCCGACCGGCGCGGCGACCACGAACTGCGACTCGCCGCGCTGCATCCATACCTCGCTTGGACTACCGACGCCGGCGCCGACTTGTGGGCGAGCGTCGGCTACGGCGGCGGCGACTTGACGCATCGTCCCGACCACGCGCCGCGCATCGACAGCGACGTCGGCTTGCGCAGCGCGGCGCTCGGCGGCAGCGGCGAGGTCGCGCGCGTCGGCGACGGCGCGTTGCGCATCCGCGGCGAAGCGCAAGGCGCGTGGCTGGATGTTGAATACCGCGGCCGCGCCTACGACGCGCACGATGTCGAAGCGCAACGCATGCGACTCGGGCTTGCATACAGCGACCAGCGCGTCGTCGGCGACCACGCATGGCATCGCACCGCCGAAGCCGCGGCGCGCTACGACGGCGGCGACGGACGCATCGGCAGCGGCGCGGAGATGGGCTTCAGCGTGCGCTACGACGCCGCGCATCGGCTGCTGGTCGAGGGCCGCGTGCGCGCATTGCTGGCGCATCGCGGCGACTACCGCGACTTCGGCGTCAGCGGCTTGATGCACTATCGCGCCGGCGTCGACGGGCAAGGCTTGTCGATGCGCCTGGCGCCGGCGTGGGGCGACGCGCAAAGCGGCGTCGAACAGTTGTGGCGCGAACACACCGCCGCATTGGCCGTCGCGCCCGGCGCCGACTCGTCGCAAGCGCACGCGCGGATGGACAGCGAACTCGGCTACGGCTTCGCCTTCGGCGACGGCATGCTGACGCCCTACGGCGGCCTGCGCCTCGCCGACGACGGCCGCGACCTTCGCTTCGGCGGACGATTCACACGCAGCAACTCGTCGCTGCGGATCGACTTGGAGGCGTATCGCCAAGAAGGCGCGGCGGATCGTGCGGCGGGGTTGCGATTTAACGCTAGTGTTAATTGGTGAGTGGATGCGGGGGATCCAGTCGCCATGGATGGCAACTTGAACTCTGGCGGGGTGGTGTGAGTAAGTCGTGGGATCCCTGCTCGCACCAACAACAAGCAAGCCTTGGGCCTGCGCCACTTGTGTTCATGCGTGTGGGTTGCCGCTCATCCAAAT
>JBPCXC010000105.1:0-3275 GCA_051008875.1 bacterium | reverse complement strand
TCCCGGCGTCGCTCGGCGACCTCGGTCTGCGCCGCGATTCGCTCGACTTGCATATCGCCTGCGACCTCGGCGCGCGACAAGTGGCGGTGCATCTCGCGCAGCAGTTCGACGCGCCACTGCTGCTGGCGAACTACTCGCGACTGGCGATTGACTTGAACCGCCATCTCGACGATCCGACTCTGATTCCGGCGACCAGCGACGGCATCGCCATCCCCGGCAACGCCAACTTGTCCGACGCGCAACGCGCGCAGCGCATCGCCGAGATGTTCGAGCCGTATCATCGCCAATACGCGCGCATGGTCGCGCATCTGCAAGCCCGATTCGCCGCGCCGCTGATCCTGTCGGTGCATAGTTTCACGCCACACTTCCAAGGCGTCGCGCGGCCGTGGGACATCGGTTTGATGTGGGACGAGCAGCGCGATCTGGCGCAAGCGGTGATCGCCAACCTGCGCGACGACGACGATCTTTGCATCGGCGAGAACCAGCCCTATCACGCGCGCGACCCGCTCGGCTACGCGATGATCGCGCATGCCCAAGCGCGCGCGGTCGGGATGGCGCTGGTCGAGATCCGCCAAGACCGCATCGCCGACGACCGCGGCCAACGCTGGGCGGCCGACCGACTGCATCGCGCGCTCGCGCCGCTGCTCGACGACGCGCCGGCGTAAGCGACCGCGCGCGCTCGGCGCCGTCGGCGCGCCAGCGACCGCCGCACGAATCCACGCGCCGCGTGCGCTACAATGCGCCGCGCGGGTTCGCACACATTCAGCGCGCATTCGGGAGCATCCATGTCCGGCAACACCATCGGCCAGCAGTTCACCCTCACCACCTTCGGCGAGAGTCACGGCGCCGCGCTTGGCGCGGTGGTGGACGGCTGCCCGCCGGGGCTCGCGCTGTGCGCAGCCGACTTGCAGGCCGATCTCGACCGGCGCAAGCCGGGGCAGTCGAAATACACCACCCAGCGCAAGGAGTCCGACCGCGTCGAGATTCTCTCCGGCGTGTTCGAAGGCGTCACCACCGGCACGCCGATCGGCTTGTTGGTGCGCAACGAAGACCAGCGTCCGCGCGACTACGAGAAGATCAAAGACCGCTTCCGCCCGGGGCACGCCGACTACACCTACTGGAAAAAATACGGCCGACGCGACTATCGCGGCGGCGGACGTTCGTCGGCGCGCGAGACCGCGATGCGCGTCGCCGCCGGCGGCATCGCGCGCAAATACTTGCGCGAGCAATACGGCGTCGCCATCCGCGGCTGCGTGATTCAAATCGGCGACATCCGCATCGAATGCGCCGACTGGGACGCGGTCGCCGACAACCCGTTCTTCGTCGGCGACGCCTCCACCGTCGAGCAACTCGGCGCGTTCATCGACCAAGTGCGCAAGGAAGGCGACTCGGTCGGCGCCGCGGTGCTGATCGAAGCCAACGGCGTCCCCGCCGGCTGGGGCGAGCCGGTGTTCGACCGACTCGACGCCGACATCGCCAAGGCGATGATGAGCATCAACGCCGCCAAGGGCGTCGAGATCGGCGCCGGCTTCGAGTCCGCCAAGCAGCGCGGCTCGCAGCACCGCGACCAGATGAGTCCGCGCGGCTTCTTGAGCAACCACGCCGGCGGCGTGCTCGGCGGCATCTCCAGCGGGCAGGCGATCGAAGTGCGCGTCGCGTTCAAGCCGACCTCCAGCATCGCCGCGTCGGGACAGACCGTGAACCTCGACAACCAGTCGGTGGACGCGGCGGTCACCGGACGCCACGACCCATGCGTCGGCATCCGCGCGGTGCCGATCGCCGAAGCGATGCTCGCGCTGGTGCTGATCGATCACGCCCTGCGCGACCGCGCGCAGATGCCGAAGTAACGCCGCGCAGCGCGTCGCCGCCGTCGGCGCCGTGCTATGCTTATCGCTCGTAAGCGCATCGTTTCTTGCCGCCGCATATGCCGCCCATGTCTTCCACCCAGCCGCAAACTTTATACGACAAGTTATGGCAGCAGCATCTCGTCCACAGCGACGATGATGCTTCGCTGATCTACATCGATCGTCACTTGGTGCACGAGGTGACTTCGCCGCAGGCGTTTGAGGGGCTGCATCTGGCGAAGCGCAAGCCGTGGCGTGCGGCGAGCGTGCTCGCGGTGCCCGATCACAACGTGCCGACCACCACCGACAGCGCCGAGATGGACGATCCGATTTCGAGATTGCAGGTCGCCACGCTGGCGCAGAACTGCGCGCACTTCGGCATCACCGAGTTCGGCATCGGCGACCCGCGCCAGGGCATCGTGCACGTCATCGGACCCGAGCAGGGCGCGACGCTGCCGGGCATGACCATCGTCTGCGGCGACTCGCACACTTCCACCCACGGCGCGTTCGGCGCGCTCGCGTTCGGCATCGGCACCTCCGAGGTCGAGCATGTCTTGGCGACGCAATGCCTGCTGACCGCGAAGTCGAAGAACATGCGCGTGACCTTGCGCGGCGCGCCGTCGCCGGGCGTCGCCGCGAAGGACTTGGCGCTCGCGGTGATCGGCGAAATCGGCACCGCCGGCGGCACCGGCTACGCGATCGAGTTCGCCGGCGACGCGGTCGAAGCGATGACGATGGAAGAGCGAATGACGCTGTGCAACATGGCGATCGAAGCGGGCGCGCGCGCCGGCATGATCGCGGTTGATCAAACCACGATCGACTATCTGCGCGGACGACCGTATGCGCCCGCCGGCGAAATGTGGGATCTCGCGGTCGCCGACTGGCGCGCGTTGCGCTCCGATGAAGGCGCCGCGTTCGATCGCGAGTTCAGCCTCGACGCCGCGCGCGTCGCGCCGCAAGTGACTTGGGGCACGTCGCCGGAGATGGTCGTCGATATTGACGGCGCGGTGCCCGACCCGGCGCGCCAAAGCGACCCGGCCAAGCGCGAAGGCATGCGCCTCGCGCTCGACTACATGGGACTTAGCCCCGGCACGCGCATCACCGACATCGCGCTCGACTTGGTGTTCATCGGCTCGTGCACCAACAGCCGCATCGAAGACTTGCGCGCCGCCGCCGAAGTGGTCAAGGGGCGCAAAGTCGCCGGCAACATCAAGCAAGCGCTGGTGGTGCCCGGCTCCGGTCTGGTCAAGCGCCAGGCCGAAGCCGAAGGGCTGCATCGCGTCTTCACCGACGCCGGCTTCGAATGGCGCCATCCCGGCTGCTCGATGTGCCTGGCGATGAACGCCGACCGGCTCGAGCCCGGCGAGCGTTGCGCCTCGACGTCGAACCGCAATTTCGAGGGCCGCCAAGGCCGCGGCGGGCGCACCCATC
>JBPCXC010000104.1:0-5389 GCA_051008875.1 bacterium | reverse complement strand
GTCAACCAGGGCTCGGCGCTGTGGGCGCGCGCGAAGAAGGACATCGGCGCGGACGAATACAACGCCTTCTACACCGCGCTGACCTACGACCCCGAGCCGCCGGCGATCACGCTGCACAACCGCGTCGAGGGCAAGATGGAGTACATCTCGCTGCTCTATGTGCCGGCCAAGGCGCCGTTCGATCTGTGGGACCGCGAGCAGCGCCGCGGCATCAAGTTGTATGTGCGGCGCATCTTCATCGCCGAGGACGCCAAGCGGCTGATGCCGAACTACCTGCGCTTCGTGCGCGGGCTGATCGACTCCGCCGACTTGCCGCTGAACGTGTCGCGCGAGTTCCTGCAGAACAACGCCGCGCTCGACAAGATCCGCGCCGCCTCGGTGAAGAAGGTGCTGGTCGAATTGACGCGCCTTGCCGCCAAGCAGCCGCAGCAATACGCCGCGCTGTGGCGCGAATACGGCCGCGTGATCAAGGAGGGCGTGGTCGAGGACGGCGACAATCGCAAGGCGATTTCCGCGCTGCTGCGCTTCGCTTCGACGCACACCGCGCGGTCGGATGAAACGCCGTCGGACGAAAAACAGACCGACGAGAAGGACGCGCAGAGCGTGTCGTTGGACGACTATGTCGCGCGCATGCCGGCGGAGCAGAAGGCGATCTACTACGTCACCGCCGATAGTTTGGCGGCGGCGAAATCGTCGCCGCATCTGGAGGCGTTGCGCGCGCGCGGCGTCGAGGTGCTGCTGCTGTTCGACCCAGTGGACGAATGGGTGGTCGGCCATCTCGCCGCGCACGGCGACAAGCCGCTGCAGTCGATCGCCAAAGGCGATCTCGACTTCGCTGACTTGAGCGGCGACGGCGCGGACGAGTCGCCCCCCGACGACGACGGCGCCAGCGACGACGCCGACCAGTCCGCCGCGATGCAGCCGCTGGTGGACAAACTCCAAGCCGCGCTCGCCGACCAGGTCAAGGCGGTGCGCTTGTCCAGCCGCTTGGTCGATTCGCCCGCTTGTTTAGTCGCCGACCAGCACGACCTGGGCGGCAACATGGAGCGCATCCTGCAAGCGGTCGGCCAGAACGCGCCGCGCGCCAAGCCGATTTTGGAGATCAACCCGCACCACGCCATCGTGCGCCAGATCGACGCCGAAAGCGAGTTGGCCGACGACTGGGCGCGCGTCCTGTTCGACCACGCCGCCCTCGCCGAAGGCGCCCCGCTGCAAGACCCCGGCGCGTATGTGAAACGCATCAACAAACTGCTGGCGCGGTGATGGCAAGCGCATCCGCCGCGACCGCAATGGGCTTTGCGCGCGCACCACTCTTTGCCGTCATTCTCGCAGTCTGTTGAGCGGGAATGACGGCGGAGAGGTGGTTGCGGGAATGACGGCGGGGGAGGACGGCGGGAAGACAGATGTCCATAAAAAAACGGCGCGCCGAGGTTCGACGCGCTGGTGTGGTGGTGGAAACTAAAAGGCGTAACTGACGCCGAAGCGGATGCCGGTTTGTACGGTGTCGAACTCCACGTCGTCCTCGTATAAGCCGATTTCGCCGTAGTTGGCGTGGTCAATCATGGCGTGCGCGCTCCACGAATCGGCGAGTGGGAACTCAGCGCCGATGGCGATTTTCCAACCGCCAGCGGAGTCGTCGTCGCTCTCGCTGAATCGATCTGCTGGCACGTCAAGGTCCGCATCGAATTTGATGACGCTGTATCCCGCCATGATGAACGGACGAACGCTGCCGCCTTTCCACGCGACCACGCCCATCAAGTCGATGACCGAGTCGATTTCAACCTCGATGGTTGCAGGTAAAATATTGCTGTCACTAAATCGAATTACATTAATATCTTGTTTGTCGCCCGCCGAATCGATCGAGTAACCGAGATGAACTCCGACGTCCATCGTGTTGTTAGCGGCGGTGCGCCATTGGCCAAAGATGCCGAAGCCAGTACCGTTTTCAGTTTTACTAGCAGGAAACACCGAGCCATTCGATTCATTGGTGGAAGTGGAAGTTGAACCAACGATTCCCCCGACTCGAAACTCCGCATAAGCGGCGAGTGGCGCGGACAAAACACAACATGCGGCGAACGCCGCGATTTTCGTTTTCACGATTGTATCCTCTTTCAGGCATTGAAAATTCCGCCACCGAAGTGCCGGGTCTTGCCTCACAGTGAAAGATACAAAGTGCTCGCCTATTCCCCGCGGCAGCCGGTTAGGGCTGCAACGAACTCGGTATTGTATTGGGCGAGAGACCCGACGCGGGGGTCTTTCACTGGAGGCGCGGCGAAATATACGCGACTTGCGCGCGCGATTCAACTTGTTTTTATCGCCCGCCCAACTCGCGGTGGCGGTAGCAGTCGGTCAGGTGGTCGTTTACCAAGCCGGCGGACTGCAGGTAGGCGTAGCAGATGGTCTCGCCGACGAAGGCGAAGCCGCGCTGCTTCAAGTCGCGCGCCAACTGCCGCGACAGCGGCGTCGCGGTCGGCACTTGCGCCGGCGTCGTCCAATGATTCTGCAGCGGCGCGCCGTCGACGCGCGTCCATAGATAGCGCGCGAGCGTGTCGCCGCCGTCGCGCAGGTCGAGATAGGCGCGCGCGTTGGCGATGAACGCGCGCACTTTCATTTTGTTGCGCACGATGCCGGCGTCGCGCAGCAACGCGGCGATCTTGCCGGCGTTGTAGCGCGCCATCTTCGCCGGATCGAATTGGTCGAAAGCGACGCGGTAGCGATCGCGCTTGCGCAAGATGGTCAGCCAACTCAGCCCGGCTTGCGCGCCCTCCAAGCAGAGCAGTTCGAACAACCGCCGCTCGTCGCGCAACGGCGCGCCCCATTCGTCGTCGTGATAGGCGCGATACAACGGATCATCGCCGCACCATTCGCAGCGCTTGCGCGTCATCGCTATCGCGCGAAAGCGAGCGGCGTGGTTCGCTCGCGCGCCTTGCCGACCGGCGCCATTGCGGCAACCATCTCCCCGGCGTCATTGCGGTAGTCGCCTCCTCCGCCGTCATTCTCGCAGTCACCCTCCCTGCCGTCATTCCCGCAGTCTTTAAAGCGGGAATCTCTTTTTCTTTTCGGCATTGTCGTCATGGATGGCTTTGGACTCTGGCGCGGTGCGTCGAAAAGCAAGCAAGCCTTCGGCTTGCCTCACTTGCTTGCGCAAGTGTGGATTCCCGCGCAACAGACCGCGGGAATGACGGCGGGGAGGTTTTTACGGGAATGACGGCGTGGGATGGTTTTTTGCGAGCGCAGCGCGCCGAAGGCGCGCTCACTTTCGGCACTTCAATTCCCCGCCGCCGCTCGTCCGCCTTTGGCGCGGCGTTTGGCTAAGACGTTGTCCATCCAGTCGGGGTCCATCTCCGGCACCGAAGACAGCAGCAGCTCGGTGTATTCGTGATACGGCGGCGCGAAGATCTCGTCCTTCGCGCCTTGCTCGACGATGCGGCCGTCGAGCATGACGATGACTTCGTCGGCGATCGCCGCGACCGTCGCCAGGTCGTGGGTGATGAACATATACGCCAGGTTCAACTCGCGCTGCAGGCGGTCGAGCAGGCGCAGGATGCCTTCGGCGACCAACTGGTCGAGCGCCGAGGTGACTTCGTCGCAGATGATGAAGGTCGGGTCGGCGGCGAGCGCGCGGGCGATGCAGATGCGCTGCTTCTGCCCGCCGGACAACTCGCCCGGCAGGCGGTCGAGGAACACCTTCGGCTGCATCTCGATCATCTCCATCAACTCGCGCAGTCTTCGTTCTTTGGCGTCGCCTTCGAGTCCGAGATAGAAACTCAGCGGGCGGCCGACGATCTCGCGGATGCGCTGGCGCGGATTGACCGCGGTGTCGGCACTCTGATAAATCATCTGCGCGTGACGAAGTTGATCCTTGTCGCGCTTGCGGTAGTCGCGCGGGTAACGCACGCCGTCGTAGTACACCTCGCCGCTCTTCGGCGGCAACAGCCCGGTGATGACCCGCGCGGTGGTGCTCTTGCCGCTGCCGGACTCGCCGACCACGGCGACGGTGTGGCCGCGATGCACCTCGAAACTCACTTCGCTCAGCACCGTCACCGGGCCGTACGCGGCGGTGACGTTGTCCACTTTGATCAGCGGCGTATCCTGCGGCGGCGGCGCGGCTTGCGTTTTGCGGAACGAGCGCACCGCCCACAGCGACTTGGTGTAGTCGCGCTGCGGCGACGACAGCATCGTGCGCGTGTCCGCCTCCTCGACCGTCTCGCCGTGGCGCAGCACCATGATCTTGTCCGCCATCTGCGCCACCACCGCGAGGTCGTGGGTGATGTAGATCGCGGCGCAGTTGAACTGCTCGACGATGTCGCGCATGGTCACCAGCACTTCGATCTGGGTGGTTACATCGAGCGCGGTGGTCGGCTCGTCGAAGATCAGCAAGTCCGGCCGGCACGACAACGCCATCGCCGTCATCGCGCGCTGCAACTGCCCGCCGGAGACCTGATGCGGATAGCGCAGGCCGATGGTGCCGGGACTCGGCATCTTGATCTTGGCGTACAACGCCTTGGCGTCGGCGTACGCCGATGCCTTGTCGCCGACGCCGTGCTCGGTGACGGTTTCGGCGAACTGGTCGATCAGCCGGTGCGCCGGGTTGAACGCCGCCGCCGCGCTCTGCGCGACATAGGCGATGCGCGCGCCGCGCAGCTTGCGCTTGTCCTCCTCCGACGCCGCGGTCAAGTCGACGCCGTCGAACACGACGCGCCCGCCGTTGATGCGGCAGCCCGGCTTGGCGTAGCCCATCGCGGCGATGCCGATGGTGGACTTGCCGGCGCCGGACTCGCCGATCAAGCCGAGCACTTCGCCGCGATGCAAGGTCACGTCCACGCCGTTGACGATCTGATGCCACGCCTCGTCGCTGAATCCTTCGATGCGCAAGCCGCGCATCTCCAGCAGCGGCGCGTCGCTTTTGTGTACGCCGCTGATCGCTTCGCGACCGTTGTCGCTATCGCTTTCAGCTATGTTCTTCTCGGTGACCATGAACTCGGTGTGCTCTCGGCTTCATTTTAGCGACTGCTACGTAGATTATTCTGTATTCCCAGAAATTTTTTAATTGTGACATCGCCTTTTTATTGCGCTTGTCACTCATAGGAAACGCAAAGTAATCACCGAAATTGCAATGGATTCTTATTTCATCCTTTATTTTATCGAACACCACCATGCTATTGGTTATATGTGATCCAGAAATCGTTTTTACAGAATCATCGCCGTAAAAAGTAAGCTCCAAATCGTCGTATGGGCTGGTTTTTATCTCGATGCCGATCCCGTCATACGGGTCGGCTTCTATCTCAGTGTTCATCTTTCAACCCGCTGGTCTTGTGTAAAAACCAGTCGACCACGAAGTTGACGCCGATGGTGAGCAGCGCGCTCGCCGCCGCCGGCAGCAGCGGGG
>JBPCXC010000103.1:0-1016 GCA_051008875.1 bacterium | reverse complement strand
GCCAAGCGTGGCCAGCGTTGCTGCTCAGCCTGCTGCTCGGCACGCCCGCGCTCAGCCTGATCGGCGCGGTCGGCGCAGCGTTGCTGCTGGCGGCGCGCAGCGGCGGGGCGTTGCTCGCGCTGGTCGTTTTGCCGCTGTATGTCCCGATCCTGATCTTCGGCGCCGGCGCGGTGCGCGCGGCGGCGTCCGGCGGCGACTCGTCGGCGCCGCTGCTGTTGCTCGGCGCGATCTTGCTGCTGATGCTCGCGCTGGCGCCGCTGACCATCGTCGCCGCGCTGCGGGCGAGCGCCGACTGATCGATGCGGATTCGACTGAAAGCGCGGATTCTGTTATAATTTCGATCTTGCGATGCGCGTTGCGCATCGTCCGAGAATCACCGTTCGCATTGCGCCGACAGCGAATCTGCATCGTCCGCCGCGCGCTGATGAGCTGACCGAAGCGATCGGATCGCGCGCTCCACGATCCATCGCATCCCGGTTGATTTCGCCATGCCCGAAATACCCGAAGAGACCACCCCCGGCATCGAATCGCCGCGCCCGTCGGCGGCGGCGCATTCACAATGGAGAGCGCGGTTGCATCGCTTCGGCTCGCCGCCGGCGTTCTATCGCTTCGCCGCGCGTTGGGCGCGACCGCTCGGCTGGGCGTCGCTGCTGTTGTTCGCCGCCGGCGCATACGGCGGCCTGGTGCTGGCGCCGCCGGACTATCAGATGGGCGACAGTTATCGCATCTTGTACCTCCACGCGCCATCGGCGTGGATGTCGATGTTCGCCTATGCGGCGATGGCCGCCGCCGCCGCCGCCGGCTTGATCTGGCGAATCAAAGTCGCCGATGCGTTGGCGCGCGCTTGCGCGCCGTTGGGCGCGGCGTTCACGTTGTGCGCGCTGCTCACCGGCGCGCTGTGGGGGCGACCGACTTGGGGCGCGTAGTGGGTGTGGGATGCGCGCATGACTTACGAGTTGGTGCTGCTGTTCTTGTTCCTCGGCTACATCGCGCTGCACGACGCGCTAGCAGAGCGC
>JBPCXC010000102.1:0-4004 GCA_051008875.1 bacterium | reverse complement strand
TTTCTGGTGCAATCGAAGTCATGAACGAAGTTGAGTTGATGCGGGTGCACGCCGTCGGCGACGCCGAGGCGATGCGGTGGGAGCGCGCCGATCTCGCCGCGCCGCAGGACGATGAAGTCCTAGTTCGCCACACCGCGATCGGGCTGAACTTCATCGACGTGTATTTCCGCACGGGCGTGTATGCGGCGCCGCAGTTGCCGTTCACGCCGGGGTTGGAGGCGGCGGGCGTGGTCAAGCGCGTCGGTGCGCAAGTGACCGACTTCGCGGTCGGCGACCGCATCGCGTACGCTTCACCGCCACTCGGCGCGTATGCCACCGCGCGCAACTTTCCGGCGGCGCGCGCGGTTAAAGTGGCCGATGGAATCGATGACCAAGTCGCCGCCGCGATTATGTTGAAAGGCATGACCGCGCATTACCTGCTGCGCGACGCGTATCGAGTCAAACCCGGTGACGCGATTTTGTTCCACGCCGCCGCCGGCGGAGTCGGACTGATCGCGTGTCAATGGGCAAAACATTTGGGCGCGCAAGTCATCGGCACGGTCGGCTCGGCGCAAAAAGCCGAACTGGCGCGCGCCAACGGCTGCGATCATGTGATCGACTACAGCCGCGAGGACTTCGTCGCGCGCGTCGGCGAGATCACCGCCGGCGCCGGCGTCGCGGCGGTGTACGACTCGGTCGGGCAAACCACCTTCATGCACTCGCTCGACTGCCTGCGCCCGCGCGGGATGATGGTGTCGTTCGGGCAGTCGTCGGGCGCGGTCGCGCCGTTCGACATCGGCGTGCTGAACGCCAAGGGCGCGCTGTTCATGACCCGCCCGTCGCTGTTCCACTACACCGCCGACCGCGACCAACTGGCGTATCGCGCCAACGAAGTGTTCGCCGCGGTGTCCTCCGGCGCGATCGGCATCCGCATCAACCAAACCTACCCGCTCACCGAAGCGGTCGCCGCGCATCAAGACTTGGAAGCGCGACGCACGACCGGCTCGACGGTGTTGATTCCTTAAGCGTCGCTTTGGTTAACGCAATGCCGAAAAGCAAGCAGGTCTCCGACCTGCATCACTCGCTTGCGCGAGTGTGGATTCCCGCTTAAAAGACTGCGGGAAAAAAACGCCGGGAGCGTTTTTTCGCGAGCGTAAGCGAGCCCGCAGGGCGCGTATCAGGATGATACGCGCAAAGACGGCGGGGGGCGGTGGTGTTTTTTTTGTTGGTGTAGCGCGAGCATAGCGAGCCACTTCGCCCAATCCGATTACTTGAAAATCCGTTCGCCTTTTTGGTCGATCAAGGTTTTCGCCTTGCGCACGATCAGCGCGATCGCTTCCTCCTTGCTCGGCGAGGCGTCGGCGCGGATGAAGGCGTGCTCCTTGATCTCGCCGTCGATGCGCTTGCGGATGACCGCCTCGGTGCTCCAGCCGCCGCCGGACTTGCGCGGGCGCGGGCTGATGTCGAAGCCGTCGTAGTGCGTCGCCGACTCTTCCTTCGCCGCCTTCGCCGCCGGCGCGGTGTCGTCGCCGGACAGTAATCGCTTGAGGAACTTGATCATCGTCGGCGCGCTCAGGGATCGAGCGCGATGATGCGGTTGTGCGCGTACAGCGCGGCGACCTTGTACGCCTCCGCCAAAGTCGGATAGTTGAACGCGTTTTCTAAAAAATAATCCAACGTGCCCTTGAGCGTCAGCACCGCTTGGCCGATGTGGATCAACTCGGTCGCGCCTTCGCCGACGATGTGCACGCCGAGCAGGCGCCGCGTCTTGGTCGAGAAGATCGCCTTGATCATGCCTGAGTCGAGTCCCATGACCTTGCCGCGCGAGGTCTCGCGCAGCGGGGTGATGCCGATCTCATACGGAATCTTGCGCGCGATCGTCTCCTCTTCGGTGAGGCCGACGGTGGACATCTCCGGCACCGCGTAGATGCCGTACGGGAAGAACTCCGGCGACTTGTGCCCGGGCTCGCCGAGGGCGTGCAGCGCGGCGATGCGGCCCTGCTCGAGCGAGGTCGAGGCGAGGCTGGGGAAGCCGATGACGTCGCCGGCGGCGTAGATGTGCTCGACCGCGGTCTGGAAGTGGTCGTTGACCGACAACCGGCCGCGATGGTCGGGCGCGATGCCGAGCGGCTCGAGGCCGAGCGCGTCGGTGGCGCCGACCCGGCCGGCGGCGAACAGCAGCGCCTCGGAGGCGAACGCGCGCCCGCTCTCCAGACGCACCACGCACGACTGCTCGCCGCGCGCCTCGATCTCCGCCACCTTCTGCCCGAACTGCAATCTGACGCCGGCGTCGACGATGTCGTGGCGGAAGTGCATCAGGATCTCCTTGTCGATGAAGTCGAGCATGGTCTCGCGCGGCTCGATCAAGGTGACGTTGATGTCGAGCGTGTTGAAGATGGTGGCGTACTCGACCCCGACCACGCCGGCGCCGATGATGGTCAGCGAGCGCGGCAACTTCTCCATCCGCGTCACTTCGTCGCTGTCGATCACGTTGACGCCGTTGAACGGCACATAGTCCGGGCGATAGGTGCGCGTGCCGACGGCGATGACGAAGCGGTCGGCGGCCAACTCCATCACGTCGCCGTTGGCGAGGTCGACTTCGATCGAGTATTCGCTGACGAAGCGTCCGTGCCCCCAGACCAACTCGACGTTGTTGCGCCGCAACTGGTCTTCGAGGATGTCCACCTCGCGGCGCAAGGTCATGTCCAGCCGGCGCGTCAAGTCCTTGGAGGTGATGTCGTGCTTGACGCGGTATGAGCGTCCGTAGAAGCCGCGCTCGCGCCAGCCGGTCAGGTTGAGCACGGTCTCGCGCAAGGTCTTGCTGGGGATGGTGCCGGTGTGCACGCACACGCCGCCGACCTCGGCCATGTTGTCCACGATCGCGACCGTGCGCCCGAGTTTGGCCGCCTGGATCGCCGCGGTCTTGCCGGCGGGACCGCTGCCGATGACGATGATGTCGTATCTTTGCATGGGGTTCGGTGCGTGGGCGCAGGTGGCTCGGGTGGCTTTTGTTGGCCGCGGGCGGCGATGGGTGCGAAACGTACGGAGAATTTACGATATTGTACGCCATTTCGCGTCCGCTGTTGCCGCGCGGGCGCGTTCCCATGCCGCGCGATTTGCAGCATAATCGCTTTCCGTCGGCCGTCTGGGCAACCGCGTTGGCGCCACACTGGCGCGACCGATCGAGCATAACAATCAAGCACGACACCGCCGGGGAACCACAATGAATCCGCGACCACGTTCGCGGCCGGGCGAATCCACCCTGCTCGAGATTCTGGGGTGCGAGGCGCGCGACCGCATCCTGCGCCAATGCAACGCCCGCCGATACGACAAGGGCGAGCAGATCGTGCGCGAGATGGCGCGCGACCACAACTTATACTTCATCACTCGTGGCCGCGTTCGGGTGAATCTGTTTTCGCGCGACGGCCGCGAGGTGAATTTCGCCCATCTCGGCCAGGGCGATCACTTCGGCGAGATCTCGATGATCGACGGCAAGCCGCGCTCGGCCAACGTGGTCGCGCTGACCGAAGCCGAGATCACCATCATGCCGCCGCGCGTGTTCGACCGTATGCTGAGCGCGCATCCGGCGGTGGCGCGCGCGCTGCTGGTGCAACTGACCGAGATGATCCGCCGCCTGTGCGACCGCATCTTCGAATACTCCACGGTCGGCGTGAACAACCGCATCCACGCCGAACTGCTGCGCTTGGCGAAGGACAATCTCGACTTGGACGGCATCGCCCGCATCGCCGACGCGCCGACCCATGCGCAACTCGCCAGCCGCGTCAGTTGCCACCGCGAGGCGGTCAGCCGCGAGATGAAGTCGCTGCAGAACCAAGGCATCCTGGCACGCGAAAGCCGCAAGTTGATCGTGCGCGAGATTGACCAGCTGCAGGCGCTGGTGTCGCACGCGAGCGGGCGATGATTCGGGCGGTCGGCGACGGCGCGATTGGCGACAGCGACGCGCATCGGCGATGACGCGGCGCATCGGCGACGGCGCGGCGCATCGGCGACGGCGCGAACACGAG
>JBPCXC010000101.1:0-3896 GCA_051008875.1 bacterium | reverse complement strand
CTCGCCGCGTTGCCGGCGTCGCTCGACTACAACTGGCGCATGACCGTGGTCACGCTGCGTTCGCTCGGGCGGATGCTGAGCGCGCGGATGTCGTCGGACAACCTGTCCGGCCCGATCACCATCGCCCGCCTCGCCGGGCACACCGCGGCGTCGGGCTACGACGACTTCCTCAAGTTCCTCGCCATCATCAGCATCAGCCTCGGACTGATTAACCTGATGCCGGTGCCGCTGCTCGACGGCGGCCATCTGCTGTATTTCGCCTTCGAGGCGATCGCCGGCCGCCCGCCGTCGGACAAGGCGATGCTGCGCGGGCAGCAGATCGGCATCGCGTTGCTCGGGCTGTTGATGAGCGTGGCCTTTTATAATGATATTATGCGGCTGTTCTAGCGCGCTGTCGCGAATCCACCGACACCTGAAATCTGAAACCTCAAACCTGACACCGCCAGACTCATTGCCAATGAAAACAATCACCCGGGCAATGCTGCTGCGGCTGACGGTGCCGTTGCGGTCATTGTCGCTGTTGCTGTCGTTGCTTCTGTCTTTGCTGCTGCTGCCGGTCCAAACCGCCAGCGCGGTCACGCCGTTCATCATCACCGACATCCGCGTCGAAGGCTTGGAGCGTCTCGAGGCCGGCACCGTGTTCAACTACCTGCCGCTCAAGGTCGGCGACGAACTCAACGACGAGGAGGCGCGCCTGAGCATCAAGGAGTTGTTCGCCACCGGCTTCTTCAAGGACGTCGCGCTGGAGCAGGACGGCACCGCGCTGGTGGTCAAGGTGGTCGAGCGGCCGTCGATCTCCGAACTGACCATCAGCGGCAACAACGCGCTCGCCACCGAGTCGCTGCAGCAGGCGCTGGAGCAGGCCGGGCTGGTGCAGGGGCGGATCTTCAACAGCGCGCGGCTGGCGCAGGTCGAGCAGGAGATCAAGGACACCTATCTGTCGCTCGGTCGCTATTCGGCGACGGTGGAGTCGACCGTCGAGGAGCAGGAGCGCAACCGCGTCGCGATCAAGATGGAGATCAACGAAGGGCGCGTGGCGACCATCAAGAAGGTCAACATCATCGGCGCCGATGCGATCTCCGAACGCACCTTGGTCAAGGAGATGTCGCTGCGCGACCGCCGCGGCTGGCGGCTGTTCTCGCGCCGCGATCA
This sequence comes from bacterium, assembly GCA_051008875.1. GTDB lineage: Bacteria > Pseudomonadota > Gammaproteobacteria > Arenicellales > Poriferihabitantaceae > JAHRAW01. The sequence goes on along the minus strand of JBPCXC010000101.1, from coordinate 2,744 downwards.
GTATTCCAAGCAGAAGTTGGAGGCCGACATCGAGGCGATTCGAAGTTATTATTTAGACCGCGGCTTCCACGACTTCAAGATCGTCTCCAGCAGCGTTGACATCAGCCCGAACAAGCAGAATATCTTCATCAGCATCAGCATCGAGGAGGGCGAGCAATTCGTGTTCGGCGAGACCGTGTTCGAGATCGCCGGCGGCGCCGATCCCGCCGACCTTGAGCCGTTGCTGACCATCGAGTCCGGCGAGCCGTTCTCGCGCAAGGTGGTCAACGAAAGCCGCGCCGCCATCGCCGAGAAGTTCGCCGACGAGGGCTACGCTTTCGTCGAAGTCAGCCCGATCTACGAGACCGACCGCGAGGCCGGCGTGGTCAACACCGTGTTCGCGATCGAGCCACGCCAGCGCGTCTATGTGCGCAAGATCGAGATCGTCGGCAACCTGCACACCCGCGACCAGGTCATCCGCCGCGAACTGCGCCAGTTTGAAGGCGCGTGGTATTCGGCCGAGGCGGTCAGCCGATCGCGCGCGCGGCTGCGCCGGCTGGGGTATTTCGAGGATGTCACGATCGAGACCCCGAGCGTGCCCGGCACCGACGACCAGGTGGATCTGAAGGTCGCGGTCAAGGAGCGCAACACCGGCGCGATCGCGTTCTCGCTCGGCTATTCCGACACCGACGGCACGCTGCTTGGCGCCTCGTATTCGCAGCGCAACCTGCTCGGCGCCGGGCGCGAGTTGGTGGTCGCGCTGAACACCTCCGACGACGCCGAGGTCGCCGAGATCATCTATGTCGATCCCTACCACACCCCGGATGGCATCAGCCGCGGCATAACCTTGTCCAACCGCCGAGTCGACACCGAAGATGTCAACTCGGCGCAGTATGTGGTCAACACCGCCGCTAGCGGGGTCAACTACAAGATTCCGATCGCCGAGACCAACTCGCTCAACCTAGGCTTCACCCTGGAGCAGGTCGAACTGGAGGCGACCGCCGAGACCCCGCGCGAGTTCCGCGAGATCATAGACGAGGACTTCGTGGACGACTCCGCGCGCGGCCTCGATCTGCTGGCGCGGGTCGGCGTCTCCAAGGACGAGCGCGACGACTTCTTCTTCCCCACCTCCGGCGCCAGCGGCGCGGTCTCGCTGGAGATGGCGATGCCCGGCAGCGAATACGAATACTACAAACTGAACCTGCAGGCTGACTACTACTTTCCGCTGTCGAACACCGGGCTGGCCGCCAAGTTCGGCGGCAGCATCGGCTACGGCGACGGCTACGGCGACTCCGACGAGGGCCTGCCGTTCTTCCGAAGATACTTCGCCGGCGGCTCGAGTTCGGTGCGCGGCTTCGACGGCAGATCGCTCGGGCCGCAGAGTTCGGGGGTTTCGACTTGCGCCGATTCGATAGACAACACCGGGTGCAGGTCGGTCGATCGCGATCCGGTCGGCGGCGATCAGCGTCTGCTGGTCAACGCCGAGTTGCTGTTCCCGCCATTCGGCGGCGAGGAGAGCAACGACAAACGATTCGGCGTGTTCATAGACGGCGGCATGGTGTTCGGACCGCATCAGACAGTCGCGGACGTGGCGGACTGTACAGACGACGACTCGGGCACGTCATGCGTCTTCACCAAACACGACGAGCGCATCAACTTCGGCGATATGCGCTATTCCGCCGGCGTGGTGTTCAACTGGTTCTCGCCGATCGGCCCGTTCTCGTTGAACTACGCGGTGCCGCTGAACGATGAAGTCGGCGACAATCTGGAGAAGTTCCAGATCAGCCTCGGCACGGTATTCCGGTGATGCGCCGATGACGATCGCCGCCTTCAGCGCGCGCCCCGCCTGCGCTCGCGCGCTCGGTGCCGCGTTTTCCGCCGCGTTGGCCGCATTGCTGTTGCTTGGCGCATCGCTCCCCGTGCGCGCCGCCGAGATCGGCTATGTCGACGCGCGGCAGTTGATCGAGCAGGCGCCGCAGGGGCGCGACGAGGTCGCGCAACTCGAGGCCGAGTTCGCCGAGCGCCGCCGCACACTGCAGGCCGACTTCGAATCCTTCCGCGCGCAGGAGGCCGAACTGCAGAAGGATGGCCTCGACATGGCGCCGGAGGAGCGCGAGGCCAAGACCGCCGCGTTGCTCGAACTGCAGCGCGGACTCAAGCGCAACCAGCGCGCCTACAACGAGGACTTCACCCGCCGCCGCAACGAGCGCCTCGCCGGCTTGGAGAAACTAATCACCAAGGCGATCATCGCCGTGGCCAAGCGGGAGGGCTTGGACTTGGTGTTCCAGCAGGCGGTGTATGCCAGCGAGGACATCAACCTGACCGACCAGGTGCTCGCCGAACTCACGCGGATGCACCAGGAACAAGGATAGCCGCCCACGCGCGGCTTGGGCGATGATCGATCTGGACTCGGTCGCGCGCGCCACCGATGGGCGGGTGGACGGCGATGGCGCGTTCACGGTCGCTGCGCTGCGTCCGCTTTCGAGCGCCGCCGCCGATTCGCTGGCGTTCTACGCCGGCGCCGCACTCGCCGAGGCGCGCGCGCATCTACGCGCCACCGCCGCTGGCGCGGTCATGCTACGTGCCGAGCACGCCGAGTTTTTCGCCCGCCACAAGGTCATCGTGGCCGACCCGTATCTCGCCTATGCCCGCGCCAGCGCGCTGTTCGCGTCGCCGTGTGCGCATTCGCATCCGCATCAGGATCAAGTCCATCCGAGCGCGATCGTCGCCGCCGACGCGAGCGTGCGCGGCGCCGCGATCGACCC